>CAZPJV010000047.1:0-1695 GCA_964586975.1 uncultured Candidatus Saccharibacteria bacterium | reverse complement strand
CTTCTTGTTTTTAAAATCTAATTTGTTCGTGCTCATGATGGACTTGTGCAGTGCTTCATCATAGTCTCTGCCAAAACAGGCGGCTTCTCCGGTGGAAGCCATCTCCACGCGCAGAACCGGGTCCGCGCCCAGCAGTCGGGAGAAGGAAAATTGCGGAGATTTCACCACCACGCCTTTGGGGTATTCCACCCGCCGCATTTTCGCCCGACCGAGAAAGCTTGCAACCGCCATCTCCGGCAAATTTATGTCCATGGCTTTGGATAGAAGCGGGAAGGTCCGGCTGGCCCGGGCATTCACTTCAATGACATACGGCCGATTGTCCTTGACCAGAAATTGGATATTGAACGGCCCGGTAATATGCAGGCCGCGAGCGATCTTTTTTGAAATTTCACGGAGTTGGAATTCGGTGGAAGCATAGACCCGTTGAGTAGGATAGACAATGGTCGCGTCGCCCGAATGCACTCCCGCATTTTCCACATGCTCCGAGATGGCATAGACTATTACCTCGCCCTTTTGCGCCACAGCGTCAAATTCCAGTTCTTTGGCATTCTCTATGTATTTGGAAATAGTCACCGGATGTTCGGGAGAAAGAACCGCCGCGTTGTTGATAAAAGAGTGCATCTCCCTGGTCGTATAGCACACGCGCATGGCCGCCCCGGAGAGCACGTAGGACGGGCGAACCAAGACCGGAAAACCCTGGTCCTTGGCAAACTTTTCCGCAGCCCGCTTGGAAGTGAAACTTTGCCACCGAGGCTGAAGAATCCCCAGGTCATCCAGGAGCGCGGAAAATGCGTTGCGGTTCTCCGCGCGATCGATATCTTCCGCTTTGGTTCCCAGGATATTCATCCCCGCAACGGATAATTTTTTCGCCAGATTGTTGGGCCTTTGCCCGCCGACGGAAATTACCACTCCTGCCGCTTGCTCGAATTCCGCTATGTCCGCCACCGTCTCAAAAGAAAGGTCTTCAAAATAAAGCCGCTCGGACATATCGTAGTCGGTGGAAACCGTTTCCGGATTGCAATTTATGATGACGGATTTCTTGTCATATTTTTCAAGCGCGAGCGCGGTATAAACGGCGGACCAGTCAAACTCCACCGAGGAACCGATATGATATGGTCCTGAACCCAAAACAATAATCGCCTGCCTACCCAAAGGCCTTACGTCGTGATGCGCGCCGTGATAGGTAAGATATAGATAATTCGTTCGGGCCGGTACTTCACCCGCGAGTGTATCAATCGTGAAAACAGAGGGGGTAATACCTAATTTTTTACGCGTGTTTCTGACCTCCATTTCCTCCTTACCGCAAAGTCTGCCGATTTTTTTGTCAGAAAAACCGTTTTGCTTCAAAAGCATCAGGCTGGTTTTATTTAATTTTTTGTTTGCTAAAAATTCTTTCTCTATATTTACGATATTTTGGATGCGGTATAAAAACCAGGGATCGATGCCGGTAAATTTATAGATGGTTGCTATGCTTTTCCCTTTTTTCAACGCTTCGGCGACCGCAAAAATTCTCCGCGGGGTCGGCGTTTTGAGAAAATATTCTAGTTTACTTTTTCCGCCGTAGGCGGATCCCTGCCCGCCGGATTTGGCAGGCGTGGCGCCTTTGGCGGAAAAACCGTTGTCGGTCACACTTTCTTCTATGCCTCGCGACATCCGCACCGCCTTCTCCAGCGCTTCCTCAAAGCTTCGCCCGAT
>CAZPJV010000046.1:0-1809 GCA_964586975.1 uncultured Candidatus Saccharibacteria bacterium | reverse complement strand
TGCCTTCAAGACGTTCCAGAACTTGCTCTATGGAGCGTTTGGCGCCGGGGGCGGGGTGGGTGGCGAAGAATTTTTTGAAGGAGCGCAAATGTTTGCGCTCGGCGCTGCCAGAAATGGCTTTAACTGCGCGGCCTAAGGTAAGGCCGCCTTCGCCGTAACGAGAGACGAGAATTTTCCAATTCTTTTGAATAAAATTCCACCAGATATCTCGCCCGAGGGGGTTTGCTCCGACAGAGGAGAGGATGCCCATGGTGTCTTGCGGGCGGACGAATTTTGACATTGCGAACTCGCAAGTTTTCTGTAAAAGTTTAAGATTTTTGAAATCACCCAAGCTTCCGCCGATTCTATTTTTCTCTTCGTGTAGCGTTTCTTTTTTATATAATTTTATAAATTGTTCATATTCCTTCTTTCCACCCCAGGTCGCCACAACAGAATAAACTGCGCCGCGGATGTCGGAGTTTATATGTTTGCCCTGGCGAATTCGCGTAAATTTTTTCCGAGCCATGGCAATTATTTTTTTATCTCCCGCTCTTCCGGCGCGAGCGAGCGCCAGCGAGCGAAGTAAGGTGTCTGCGTGGACTTCATTTTTACGAGCCGTCCAGCCGAGCTTGTGAGTAATAGGGGAGAATAGTTTAAGAATTAATTTATTTAAATCTTTCGCAAGAACCGTTCTTGCGAGGAGTTGTTCTAATCTGGCAAGGCCGGTGGCTATTTCAACCCAAACAGTGTAATTATTTTCGTTTTTATATGTGGATAAAAATTTTAACGCATCCACAGACGATTTATCTCCGGATTCCGCCAAAGCGAACAGGTCTCTAATTATTCCCAATCGATCACGCGGACCCAGAACTTTGTTTTTTACCGGCAATGCTAATCTTTCTAAAAGTTCTTTGTCATAGGCCGTGCGATAAAATCCAGTTTCGCCAAAATTTAACTTATTATTTTTAAAAATTATCGGAATTTCCCACTTAGTTTTACTTGCCCCGCCGTGGCGTGGGTCTTTGGCTGATATCGGGCTCGCAAAAAATCTCTCTTGAGATATCTCTAGAGACTCATTGATTTTTACCACCGGGTAGCCGGGCTTGCTGGTCCAGTTGCGCATCATTTTGGCGACAGGTTTTTTAGAAACTTTTTCAAAAGCTTGCCAGAGGTGCAGGGTTTTGGTGTTTTTGTAGCTGTGTTTTTTAAGATAATGTCGCAGGCCGTCGCGGAATTTTTTTTCGCCCAAATAACCCGCCAGCATTCGTATAATTGACGCGCCTTTGGAATAAGAAACTTCGTCAAAGATTTCGCCAATTTCATCGGGGTGATGCACTTCCACTTCAATCGGGTGAGTCGTAGCCAGAGCATCCAAGCGGAGCGCCCGACCCAAATCTTCGGTGGCAAACTGGGTCCAAATGTCCCATTTTGGAAATAATTTATCAACCGCCAGATATTCAATATAAGAAGCGAAGCCCTCGTTGAGCCACAAGTGCGTCCACCATTCCATCGTTACCAGATTGCCGAACCATTGATGCGCGAGTTCGTGGGCGATGACGAGCGCGACCCATTGTTTATTGCCTATCGAAGAGTGGTGTTCATCTACTAAGAGAGCGCTTTCACGATAAGTCACTGCACCCCAGTTTTCCATTGCGCCCGACGAGAAATCGGGGATGGCGATTAGGTCTAGCGCCGGCAGGGGAAACTTTATGTCAAAATATTTCTCATAAAACTCCAGAGTTTTTACCGCGCACCGGAGCGCAAACCTTGCCTGATGTTTTTTCCCGGGCGTAGTGAATACGCGGACTCTGACCCCCTTGCCTTCGGCAC
>CAZPJV010000045.1:0-1881 GCA_964586975.1 uncultured Candidatus Saccharibacteria bacterium | reverse complement strand
TACACTTGCAACGGCGAAAGCGCCCAGCCGCCGCTGAAAATATCCGGTGTTCCGGCGGGCGCGCAAAGTCTGGCGCTGGTGGTGGACGACCCGGACGCGCCCAGCGGGGACTTCGTGCACTGGGTTGTCTGGAATATTGCTCCGCAAACCGCCGCCATCGCTGACAGCAAAGCGCCCGAAGGCGCAGTGGAAGGATTGACCAGCTTGAACAAGCCCGGCTGGGTGGCGCCCTGCCCGCCCTCCGGCACGCATCATTACAATTTTAAGCTCTACGCGCTGGACACAATGCTGGCCATCCCAGAGTCAAGCGACAAAACCGGCCTCCTCCAAGCAATGGCGGGACATATTTTAGACAACACTATGCTGGTCGGTTTGTATGGAAAATAAAATTAGAACCCCCAACCCGACCGCGTGAAATTTTCAAAAAATTCTGGAAAACAGCCAGACCAGCGGGGCCAGAATATAGTCCAAAATTTTCGGCTGGTAGCTAGCCGGGTCAAAAAGCTCGGCCCGGCTTTGCCACTTTTTAATGATGGTCGCCAGTTCCCGCACCACCTGCGGTTCTCTTAAGAACACCCCCACTTCGGAATTTAAATCAAAAGAAAAGAAATCCAGATTGTTGGAACCAATCAAACCTTCACGGCCGTCAATCAACATACCCTTGGCGTGATTCATGCCGGGCTGGAGAAAAAACCGGACACCCAGGAGCGCAAGTTTATGCATAAAGAAATAGCCGACGGTGTTACCCATCGGGTGGTTGGAAACTTTCGGCATCAGCACCTCCACCCGCACGCCGCGCAGGACCGCTTGGTGCAGGGCCCGAAGCAGCCAGCGGCGCGGAATCAAGTAGGGCGTCACCAAAATTATGTTTTTTTCCGCGCGCCGAAACGCCTGCCGATAAATCCTTTTCAGGGTCGCGCTCCGATGTTCCGGAAAATGTTCCACCAGCCAGTTGCGCGTCTTGTCTAAAATTATTTTTTTATGGTGGAGTAAAATGCGCGCGTCCCGGCCACCGCACTCGGCGTAAACTTTGGCGAAGGAACGCAGAATAGACACCACCAGCTTGCCGCGGATTTTCAGGGTCAGGTCGTTCCAGCGGCTGGCGATTTGATGAAAATTTACTCCCCCGATAAAGGCCGTCGCCTCGTCCAGAATCAAAATTTTACGGTGCACCCGGTGCAGAAAATGGCTGTAAAAAAATACTTCCGCGCCGGCCGCCCGCAGTTCGGCCACAGCTTCCCGCGAAAGGCTCAAACTGCCCCAGGCGTCCAGCACTACCCGCACCCGCACCCCTTCTCGCGCCTTCTTTTTTAATAAACGCAGAAAATTGAAATTATGCAGGTCATCCAGAAAAATATAAGTTTCCAGATAAACGGACTCGCGGGCGGTTTGCATCGCGTCAAACATCGCCTGCCAAGTCTTTTTAGAATTTGTGTAAAATTGGTAGCGCATCAGTCCCATTATACATATGGTAGAAATTAGCGCAAAAATTTTGCATTATAGGCAAAATAAGATAAAATGGTGGAGTTCAAAATTGGGCCCGTAGCTTAGTTGGTAGAGCGCCTCATTTGCAATGAGGAGGTCACCGGTTCAAATCCGGTCGGGTCCACCAAAATTGATTAGCATCAGAATTGACCGCGCCCGCGCCAGAGGCGCGGGCTTGGGCTGGCATTTCCGCCAAGAAATTCCAGGGGGTTTTGAAATCCGCCAAAAGCATTCCCGCCGAAAGTCGGCGGTTCGAGCCGATGGAAACAAGAAAATCTCTCATCCGTGAGGGATTTTCTTGTTTAGAGAGATTTTCGGCTTGGTTGGCCTCAATAATCCAGTTTCGCATGAGTTCGAGCCAATGATTACCTTTTCGCTCAAAATCAGATAACTTCT
>CAZPJV010000044.1:0-1903 GCA_964586975.1 uncultured Candidatus Saccharibacteria bacterium | reverse complement strand
TGCCTCGCGACATCCGCACCGCCTTCTCCAGCGCTTCCTCAAAGCTTCGCCCGATGGCCATGACTTCCCCCACCGATTTCATGGCGCTGCCGATATGTTCCAGCGCGCCTACAAACTTGGACAAATCCCAGCGCGGCATCTTGACTACCACATAATCCAGGGCTGGTTCAAAAAAACTCTGGGTGACTTTCGTTATTTTATTTTGTATTTCCAGGAGGCTGTGCCCCAGCGCGAGCTTGCCAGCCACATAGGCCAGCGGGTAGCCGGTCGCCTTGGACGCGAGCGCCGAAGAGCGCGAGAGACGGGCGTTCACTTCAATCACATAATAATCCAGCTTGTCCCGCCCGTCTTCTGGGCGGGATGAACCGTCTTTGGGACGGGGATTAAGCGCGTACTGCACATTGCACTCGCCCACTATTTTGAGACTTTCCGCTATCTTAAGACTGGTTGCGCGGAGACGATGGTATTCATTATTGTTCAAAGTTTGGCTGGGAGCCACCACAATGGAATCGCCGGTGTGAATTCCGAGCGGATCCAAATTTTCCATGTTGCAAACCGTCACCGCATTGCCAAATTTATCGCGCACCACTTCATATTCCACTTCTTTGTAATGGTGTAAATACTTTTCAATAAGGACCTGCGGCGACACCGCCAACGCGCCAGCTACTATTTCTGCCAGTTCTTTTTCCGTATGCGCCACGCCTGATTTCTGCCCGCCGAGAGCATAAGCGGCCCGCACCATCAAGGGAAAACCGATTTTGCGGGCAATAGTCTTCGCTCCCTTCAGATTGATGGCCGTGCCGGAAGGCGGCACCGGCAGACCGAGACCCCGCAAGTGCCGCGCGAATTTTTCGCGGTCCTCCGTAAGCTCGATTGAGTGAATGGGGCTGCCGAGGATTTCAATTTTGTGTTTTTGGAAAATCCCCTTTTTAAAAAGCGCGACCCCGCAGTTGAGCGCGGTCTGCCCGCCGAAAGAAAGACAGATGCCATCGGGTAGTTCTTTTCTAATCACCTGTTCCACAAAATAAGGATCCACCGGCAGGAAATAAACCTCGTCCGCGAAATTCTTGGAAGTCTGATAAGTCGCGATGTTCGGATTGATTAAGATAACTTTAATTTTTTCTTCCTTCAGAGCCTTAATCGCCTGGCTACCGGAGTAATCGAATTCTCCCGCCTCGCCAATCTTGAGCGCGCCCGAACCCAGTATTAAAACTTTTTTGAACTTAGTTTTCATTTGTTTTTACCCCCTCCTTTCTCCTCCCCCTACTGTAGGGGGAGGCTGGGTAGGGGTATATCCCGGCTTTATTTAAAAAATAATCAAAGACCCAGTCGGTATCGAGAGGCCCCGGGCTTGACTCCGGATGAAACTGCACGGACATAAAAGGCAGAGTGTCGTGGAGGATGCCTTCGTTGGTGCCGTCGTTGCCGTTGACAAACCATTCTTTGAATCCTCGGGGGATTTTTCGCACCGCGAAGCCGTGATTCTGGGTAGTGAGATAGCATTTGTCCGCGCCTCGTTCTACCGCGGGCCGGCCCGCCATAGCTTTAGCGACGGCGGGCTGATTCTGGCTGCGGTGGCCGAATTTCATTTTGTAGGTCGTGCCGCCGAGCGCCAGCGCCAGGAGTTGATTGCCGAGGCAGATACCCAGGGTTGGGATTTTCTTGGCAATTATTTTTTTGACATTGCTTATGGTAGCCTTCACTTTCTCCGGATTTCCAGGGCCGTTGGAAATCACTACCGCTTCAAACGGAAACCGGAGTTTAGTTACATCCGTATTCCACGGCACAACGGCAACTCTTAACCCTCTTTGCGCCAGACTCCTGGCAATATTTCTTTTCGCTCCGCAGTCTATCAGCACGACGGTTGGGGTGCCGTGACCGACAAAATAAATTTTCTCGGTGC
>CAZPJV010000043.1:0-1980 GCA_964586975.1 uncultured Candidatus Saccharibacteria bacterium | reverse complement strand
CTTTCAAAAAAGCGACGGACGGCGTTTGCCGCAAACTGGCGCTGGAGGTCGCCAAACAAGAAGGTTTTGAACTGGACGCGGGTTCGGCGGAACTTCTGGCAATTTTGGCGGATGGGTCTTTCCGCGACTTGTTGGGAGAACTGCAGAAAGTTTTGAATTTTTCCAAAAATAAAAAAGTCGGACGGGAAGACATAGAAAAAATCACCGGCGCGCCGAAAACCGCGCTAGTCAATGATTTTCTTTCTGCCATCGCAGAAAATAATTTGGAACAGGGGATAGAGACGGTGCGTCAAGCGGCCGAGGCCAACCTGGATATGAAATTATTTTTAAAACTCATCATCCAGAAATTCCGAATGGCCATAATCCTGCGCTACGCGCCAAAAATAAAAGACACAATGGCCGGCAATTTATCGGAAGGGGATTTGGAATTTTTAGAAAAATTAGTTAAAGAAGATAAGCAAGGCAGGCTCCGCTCCGGCGCTCTGGCCATCCTGCTGGAAGCTTATCAAAACATAGATAACGCCTTCGTCGCCGAACTGCCGCTGGAACTGGCGCTGATTAAAATTTTGAAGCGGGAACAACACCCTTAAAAACTCCAGTTTTTAAGGGTGTCAAATCAAGGCAATCAGTCGCACGGGGGCTTCGGTGGCGCCTTTAATTTTCGTCGGCAGAACCAAAATTTTGGCGCCGAGGTAGGGAAGCAGTCGGGCGTTGGCGACATTTTCCAGCAGATATTTGTCCGCCCCTAAAATCGCCCGATGCACCGGAAAGCCGTTGTCGCCTCGATCGGCGGAAAGTGTATCTATGCCTAGACCGGCCACGCCCCGGCGAATCAGCAATTCCGCAGCCGCCGTGTCTACGCTCGGGAATCTGTGCCGATTATTATATTTTTTCGGTGTCGTCCAATATTTATCCCAACCAGTGTAAAAAATTACCACCGAATGCGGAGGAATAATTGTTCCATGCTCCCGCTCAAAACGCTCCACGATACTTTGAGTGACTACATAGTCGGCTCGCGCTTCCGAGCTGACATCGATTACCACGCAATCCGCCGTCAATTCCTCCAGCGTTAGTTGGTCCACCGTGCGCCCGCCCAGAATCATATGCGCCGGCGCATCTATATGCGTGCCGATACCCGCAGAGCATTTTATTTTCTGTGTCCGAAATAAATCCGGCGGCACGCAGTCCTTGTAATCCAGCTTGACCGATAAATCAAACCCCGGCCTGCCGTCCCAAGTGGGCATGTCGGCGGTCAGGGGATGAGTCAAGTCAATGATGTTTAAAAGTTTGTTGCCCATCGGGCTGGGAGACTTGGAATCGAACCAAGATTCACGGCTTCAAAGGCCGCTGTCCTACCGTTAGACGATCTCCCAATATTCCTTAACCAGACTAGCACATTTTTCAACATAAATTAAGTAGAATGATTAGATATGTAATCATTTACGTAATACTTTACATACATGCTATAATTTCTTCATGGATTTTTCAAAGCTATTCAATAGGGCGCCAAAACCGACAGCCGAGGATGAGCCATTGGAAAAAGTCCCGGGTGATGTGTTGCTTCGAAAATTAAGCGAGGCCAAAGATACCTACGACTCGGCTGTGGTGTGGTGGAATCATATCCGACACCCTGATGCATCGACAAAAAAACTTAACCCCGGAATTGAGTTTACGGAAACATACAGCGACATTAGCGACCAAGCCGACAGAGACTTAGAAAAAGCGCGTCGAGAGTTAAGAAGAATCGAAGAAGAGGTACGGAGACGCAATTTATCTGTTTAAAAAATATGAAAGTCAATATAGATAATGTAAAAGGCACATCTTTCCAGAAAAAGGTCTGGGTCGCACTGTTGCAAATTCCAAAAGGGAAGATTATTACTTACACAGAGCTTGCGAAGAGGGTAGGTAAGCCGAAGGCAGTAAGAGCCGTGGCCAACGCGGTAGCCGCAAATCCCATGGCGCCCATGATTCCGTGCCACC
>CAZPJV010000042.1:0-2005 GCA_964586975.1 uncultured Candidatus Saccharibacteria bacterium | reverse complement strand
ATGCTTTGCAATCAGTTTTGGTCGGGGTTCTGGTTTTCTTCCGCTTTTTGGGACATTTCGGCTAGATTTTGAGCAGCGGTATCGAGGGAATTTTTTACTTCGGCCCATTCTGGCAATTCTTCCACGCTCCGGACACCCATAAAAGATAAGAGGTCAAAACTTGGTTGGTAGAGGAAACGGCGCGAGTCTTTTGGGTCAGTAGTTTTATTAACCAGACCACGCACTGACAAAGCGCGTAAAATAAAACTGGAATTTACTCCGCGAATATAGTCAATTTCCGCGCGGGTGGCACCGCCTTTATATAAAATTATGGAGAGAGTTTCCAGTGATGCTTTAGATAGTTCTTTATTTAATTCTTCTTTTTGTAAATTTTCTATGAGCTTGGAAAATTCCGGCGCGGTGCCAAGCGACAATTCGTTGCCGTTTTCCAGAAACGCGACTCCCCTGCCCGCCAAATCATTTTTTAAATTAAAAACCGCGTCTTTAATTTCATTTTGGGGAACTTTTAGGATTTCTTCCAATTTTTTGTAAGACATCGGCTCCCCTTTCCAAAACAGCACCGCTTCCAATTTTTTTTCTAAATCTTTCATATTTTTTCCAGCATTATGTCCGCGCCGTGGTTCTCCTGCATCGCTTCTATTATCCCCTGCCGCACCAGCTCCAGCAGAGCCAGAAATCCGACAATTATTATAACCTTCTCCTCTTTTTTGGCCGCCTGCCCGCCTCCCCCTTGGCGGGTGAAATCTTTGAAATTCATTTTGAGTGATTTTTGGATTCGCTCCGTTAGGTCTTCAATCATCTCTTCTAAACTGATAACCTTGCGGACCTCCACCTCCGGCATAAAGGTTTTCTTCGGCATCGCACCCAGAACATTCTGCACATAGACCATCATGGACTCGCGCGTTATTTTCTCGTCTGGCAAAAAAACCACCACCCCGCTCTTTCGCTCCTCCGGCGCAAAAATAATTTTTTTGCCGAATTGGTTTTTGACACCGCCACCCAGCCGGATAAAAAGTTCATAGAGACGCAAGCGTTCCTCCAGATTCCGGATGTCCCCTTCTTCCTCGGAAGTAAGCTCTAGGCCGGGCAAGAGCGATTTGGATTTAATCAAGAGCAGAGTCGCGGCGACGGCTACGAAATTTGCGATATGCCCGGAGTGTAGTCCGCCCAGCTCCTGCATATATTTAATATAATCTTCCGTCACCTGCGCCAGCGAGACATCGTTTATGAAAAGTTTGCGTTTTTCTATCAAGTCCAAAAGCAGACCGAAAGGGCCCTCAAAACCGGCGGTCTTTATAGTATAGCTTTCCATATTCACCCTTACATGCTAACATTTTCTTGATGAAAAAGAAATCCATTCGGTTGTCCAAAAACGTCATTCCGACCGAGTATAAAATCGAGCTCAAGCCCGATTTGGAGAATTTTACTTTCTCCGGCCGGGAAACTATTTACCTGAATATTTTGCCTGCCCGCCGAAGCCTCGGCGCAGGCGGGCAAAAGACTAGAATAATAACTCTACACTCCAAAGAGATAGAAATAGATACTGCGAGCATCGGCGACAGCTTCGCCAGAATTTCCTACAACAAAAAAAATGAAACTGCGACTTTTACATTTCCAAAATTAATTCCTGCAGGAAAATATAAACTAACTTTAGTGTTCCAAGGAATTCTGAACGACAAAATGCGCGGGTTTTATCGGAGCAAATACAATATCGGCAAAAAAGAACTGCATCTGGCCACCACCCAATTTGAAGCGACCGACGCCCGCCGGGCTTTTCCTTGCTTTGACGAACCCGCGCGGAAAGCCGTCTTTCGCGTATCGCTGGTCGTGCCAAAAGGCAAGACCGCGATTTCAAATACTCTGCCTGTTTCCGTGGCGGAGCACGAAGCGGGTTTTGATACTATTGAATTTTCGCCGACGCCGAAAATGTCTACCTACCTCTTGGCTTTTATCGTCGGAGATTTTGAGCATATTGAGAAAACCACCACCCCTTACCCCTCCTCAA
>CAZPJV010000041.1:0-2010 GCA_964586975.1 uncultured Candidatus Saccharibacteria bacterium | reverse complement strand
TTTTAGGCATATCGGTACTGTTAATTATAATACCTAATGAAAACCTAAACAAGCAAAGTTATCCCCAGGGCGACTTTTTCGACAGCACGCCAACCGGTGTGCTGTTTCTCTTTTTATTTAAAAAATTTTAATTTATAATTTACTTATGCAAAAACGGGCGGAGTTGAAAATTTACGGGCGGGTGCAAGGGGTATTTTTTCGCGATACTTGCCGGCGGGAAGCCCAAAAGCTTAACTTATCCGGTTTGGTGCGCAACGAGCTGGATGGGACGGTGCAGATTATTGCGGAGGGAGAGGAAACAAACTTGCAAGAATTAATTGAGTGGTGCAAAGACGGGCCGGAGCACGCCGAAGTGGAAAAGGTGGAAGCGGAGTGGCGCGAAGCCACGGGCGAATTCTCCGATTTCTATATTCAGAAATAGAATGATATATTAGTCTAATGCAACCAGGTATTAATTTGGAAAAAAATCCAATACACCCGAGAATCAAAATGTTTGAGGAAGACCCCTGGGTTTTACCGCCGGACGCGACTTTAGTTAACCCGGCGGTTATGGCGTTCACGAACAAATTGGAGGCAACCGGCTGGGGCAAAGATTCTCCCGAGGTCTATGGTTACGAAAACAGTTTCCGCAACGCGTTGGCCGAAGTTGTCGAACAGGTAAGTAGGAGCGCGGAAAGAGGAAACCTGTCGATAAGGTTCGATATAAACTACAAAAAACTACGCATTACGATAGTGTATCCGGAACAAAGTGCCGACCATAATCTAGCTGAGAGTAATTCCAAAAGAGTGTCTTATATTAAGAGGCATTTTTCGGTGTCGCACCACAAGGAAAATGGAAACGATGCGCTGGTGCTGGAGAAAACGAGGAAGTTTTTTGACGAAATGAAATGGGAATTGCCGACCGACATCACCTTGCTGAAAGCGGCGTCGGCGGCTCTGGAAGCGAGGCTGATTAGTTTCGGCTGGAGCGGAGACGAATTGGAGCACGCACTCAACGGATTTATAGAACTTCTTTCCAACGCTATCGCTCACGGTAATCTTGGCGTCGTGAGACTCAGAGAAAGTAAGGAGACCATTTATGAAATAGCTCTGAACGAGCAAAAGCGGCATCCGGAGAAAATGAAGAAAATAGTTTGGGTAACTTTTAACGCAATCGACAAAGATACGCTCTCCTTCACGATTAGCGACGAAGGCGAAGGGTTTGATCCGAAGCAAGTTCCCGATCCTTTGCATCGGGACAATATAATGAAACCAAGCGGTCGGGGAATATTTAACGTGAAGACCCTCCATGGTTTTGAGTCGGTAGTCTATAGGAAAGAGAAAGATGAGAAGGGGAAAGATAATATGGCAGTAACCGCGGTCAAGCACAGAAAGAGCGCGGCGTAATCGTGAGTTTGACCATTGAGTAGGAAAAATATCGTTATTGTGGTACAATCAGGCACATTAACATTATTAATTAATAAAATAATATATGGCAGATGTAAAAGCGACAGTTTTAAAGGCATTGTGCATGAAGTGTCGGGATGTGAACAAGAAGCCGACGATGCAGACTATGCTCAATCCGGTGGTGACGAAGAACGATAAGGGCCGATACTCAGCCAAGGGCACCTGCGCCCAGTGCGGCGGCAATATGTTCAAGTTCATGTCCGAGGCGGATGCCAAAGCGATGATGTAGGAGGGCATTTGACTTCCTTTTTCTTTCGTATATACTGGAGAAACGTCAATACTTTAGAGGTATGGCGTTTTTCTTTCCCTCCTACGCCAAGGCTTCGGAGGGCGGGGACAAAAAATTCTTTGAAAAATTAAAATAATCATTGAGAATAGTGTAAGTTTAAAATCTATTTCTTAATTAAATAATTCCACGAGCCCGGGTCAAACATGTTTACACTTCGAAGCTTTAGCGAAGAAGTGCTGTTTTTTGTTTTGTTTCGTTCTCCCCTCGTCTGACGAGGGGCTAACTTTTAGTTAGAGTTTGATCCTAGCTCAGGATGAACGCTGGCGGCGTGGATA
>CAZPJV010000040.1:0-2139 GCA_964586975.1 uncultured Candidatus Saccharibacteria bacterium | reverse complement strand
TCGGCGTTGACCCCGTCCACCAAAAATCCCTCCACCTCCGCGGAAGCGTAGGCGGTCAGACCGCTTTTTTTCTTCAGGGCTTCGGCGTAGAGTTTGAGCTGGCCGCGAAAATCGGAAACATACGGCGTGCAATCCCGGTCCAGGATGTTGACGAACATTATCACTTTGCCGGGCCCGAAAATATCCGCGGGCAAAAACCGGATACTGCCCCAGTCCACCTGCAGGCGCAAATCCGACTCGTGCTGTTGGCTGAAACCGCGGATGGACGAGCCGTCAAAAGTAAGATTGTCCGCGGAAGCCAGCAGAAATTTCTTGTCGTAATCCAGCATATGAAACCGGCCCTCAATATCCGTAAAACAAAGCGTTATCGCCTTGAGACGTTTTTCTTTCGCCAAGTAGGCGCGATACTCTTTTTCCAGCGCGGCGGGAGTCGCTTTCTCGGCGCGCTCTTTCGCTTTAAGATTCATCTCTTCCAAAACATCATACGAAATTTCCAAGAAATTTTTTAACGCCTTATGATTCTCCATAATTTTTTAACCTAAATTAATTAATAATTAATATAAAAACAGCACAATTTAGCATAATTATATACCAAACTATTCCTAAAATAGCTGTGGATAACTTAAGTCCGAGTTGGCCTTATTTAATAGGCTAAAAAGACACCTGCGGTTCTTTCCAAGTCTTGGCTGACCATTCTTGAAATCCTCTGCCTTTGAATTCATATATAATTTTTCCGTCTTTTAAAATAGTGCCTTCGTATTCCGCAATCTGTTCGGAAATAATAACTTTTGGCAGAAGTGGATATATCCTCAATCCCGGACTATCGTCATAAAGCAACCGGGTGGAAACCTTAACCTCATACCCATCTTTGGCTATTTGAAAATTGGTCCCAGAAGGAATTTTAAGACCAACGACGGCATCTTTTTTCCATGCCGTATGTTCCACTTTTCCCTCTGCGTTCTCAAGGCTTATCAAAATGTTCGCCGACATTAAAATAAGCGAAGGCGCTTTTGGTCTTGCCTAATTTGCGGGAAACAAAAAATACGATGGAAAAAGACTTAGCGTTGCACTGCCCCCATTCGTAGTCGGTAAAAAAGAAAGGCATCCAGGTGCCCCAATTCGTGTCGCTGTAGCCCAGAGCGTTTATCTTAAAAATATTCTCGCCTATTTTGATTTCCCCCTTCACTTCGGCTCGGGGCATTTTAATCAGCCAGTTGACTTTTTCCCAGCGCATTATTCCGGTATGAAAATTTTGCAGAGAGTCGATGGACGGGGCTCTCTGCGTATAGTGCAGACTCCAGGCAATGTCTGCCTCTTTGCAACTTAGCTCATAATGATACGAGTCATGTTCTATTATTTTTGCTCCGCCCATGCGCAGAGAGGCGGACACAGTATCAAACTCCACCCGATCCATATCAATTTTCTTTATCAGGCCGTACGACTTGCCGTCTTTCAATATCCTTATCAATAGCCGGCCCCCGCCAAACTTCGTTTTTTTCTCCGGGTCCGCGATGTAGTAGATTATGTAACCCGCCAGGTCTTCTTGCACAAAATTGAAGTATTTCCATTCAACATAATTCTCTCTGTGCTTTTCGTCCCTGGAATCTAAATAATGCCAGCGGTCATCGTGCGGTTCGGTTTGCGCGCTTTGTGTTTTTGACATCGGCAAAATTATAGCATTTTACGGTTCACAATAGTATCTTTGGGAGAGCTTTTTATCCACAGGCCGATTCCCAGAAACGGCCAAATAAGTTATAATGTTGCTATGAGAAAAAACATAACTTCTTTGGTTGTATCGGGCATTTTATTGATAACTTTACTGGCCACTAATTCCGCCGGCGCCCAGCGCGACCCTGGAGTTCCAAAACCCGGAGACGAAACCAGCACTACTACGCCGACTTCTAATTTTGGTTACCCCACCGGCGTGCCCCGGTGCCAGATAACCCAACCGGACATATACACGTCCGGCTCTCCTATCCTCGCTTACCCCTACCCTTACCCAGCGAATCATGATTCTGAAGTCTATGAACAAGTAAATCTGCCCCCGGGTCAGACCGAAGAGCCGACCGAACTGCCAATAAAGGGAGTTACGTTGCGCTGGGCCGCGATGATGGACAAAACGGATGTGCGATACGAATA
>CAZPJV010000039.1:0-2238 GCA_964586975.1 uncultured Candidatus Saccharibacteria bacterium | reverse complement strand
TCGCTTTCTATTTTCATAATTATAGCGAGCTTGTCCGGCCGTCAAATTCTTCGTCGTCGGCTTCCGCTATTTCTTTGGTCGGATGCACTACGCCGTCCCGATGATGCGCCGGAGAGTAAATGGTATAGAGTTTTAATTTTTCCGTCGCGGAAGTGTTGACGACATTATGTTGCGCTCCGGCGGGCACCACGATAGCCGAGCCGTCGCGCACCGCGTATTCATGTCCGTCAATGATGCATTTGCCTGCCCCTTTTTCAAAACGAAAAAACTGGTCGTTGTCGGGATGCACTTCCATGCCGATTTCCTCGCCGGGGTTCAAGCTCATAAGCACTAGTTGGCTTCGCTTGGTCGTGTATAAAACTTTCCGAAAATTTTCATTCTCCAAAGTTTCTTTTTCTATGTCAGCGTTGAATCCTTTCATGAATCTCTATTCACCTAACCATTCTCTTTGTTCTATACCAGATTGAAGAATTATACCCTTGAGTGTTCTTAGCTTGATTGCTTTTTGCCCGTGGAAGGGCACGCAGACATTTCTCAAAATTCCTTTCTTGTGTCCCACATAATAGTAGTGGCTCGCATTAGTATAATTGAGCTTGAACCCTTTTTGTTTTAGAAAAGATTCTATGTCTCTAAATGTCCAGTTAGCCAATCTGTTGGGCATTACACTTTTGAGAAACCATACATGTTGACAAGATACGGGGACTTGACTGGCTTCGGCGAGTGAAGGATTTTCCACAGTTTTTCGTATTCGGAATCAGCGGTTTGGTTTAATGACTGGAAGCGAGAACCCCTTATTTTTTTTGCGGACTCAATATAGCCATTCACTGCCTGTAAGAGGTTGAAAAATGCGAGTTTCGGATCGTCGCTGGATTCAATAATATTAAACTCCATGGCCACGGCATACCAGCTGTCGCCATCCTTAAAAACTATGTATCGGAATATTCCTTTCGCGGGGGTGTTCATATTTGTAACTATAGCATATGTTTAACGAAATTCTCAAGCCCTGCCTTTTTTATCTGCCCTTGCTTTTGTAGAAAAAATACAGCGCGAGCGGAGCGGCCCAGTTGGCAAATCTTTCAATAAAATCCCACCAGGATTGCCCGACCAGCGGCCGCACCAAAGCGGTCCAGAATCCCCAAAACGCCGCCCAGAGCAAAACCGGCTGGAGCGGTTTGACTAAAACAATCAGCGCCACCAGCACATCCATCAGGCCGATGAGAGTCAGCAACAGCGCCGCCGTCCCCGCATCCACACCCGTCAGTTGGCTTATCCAACCCACCCAGTCGGCTTTGCCGCCCAAGGCCAGCGCCCCGTGCCCCAGAAACTCGCCGGCTACGCCGACGCGCAACGCCCACTCAAACTTTTTTTCATTACTCACAAAAAATATGGAAACAAAAAATGATAATATCCCCATTATACACCTTCGGCGGCTTTACTTTAAATCGGGCAACCCTTATAATTAAGCCATTAATAATTAACCTTATAACTATGAACACTAAGACCGTAGTGATTTGGGTTATCGTGCTGGTAGTTTTGGGCTACGCGATTTACGCGTTTACCCGAGGCAACGGTGGTGAGGAAGTGGTGCCGCAAGAATCCGCGCCATTGGTGGATGAGGCCGCACCGGCCGCTGGCGAGGCCGTCGTGGAGTAAAGAATAGTTTCCCGTTCTTCCAAACAACCGGCCGCACCGGCGGCCGGGTTAGTTTGCGTACCCAACGATTTATTTTTTATAAACCTGCTCGCCGCCTCGGACTTTCTCCGCGCTCAGCAGAATGCCGACGACATCGCCCTTTTTCGCTGACTTTACGCCCTTGTGTTCAATCTGAATTGAAGACACGGCGCTTTCAAAATCAGTCGTTGCACCCTTGTAGTGCAGAATGTCTCCGACCGCGATACTGCCGGAAAGCTCCACGATGACAACCCCGAGCTTGTCATAGTAGTGCGTTACCTTGCCGACGAGCTTTTCTTTGCTATTAGCCATGATTAATAATTAGCTAGTAAATTATTACCATTATATTCCCTGCCTTCAGTTTTGGCAAATGCTACCTTAAACTTTCCGGACCAAGCGAAAACCCTGAAAAGAAAGATACCAAGCGACCACCAGCGCCACCCAGCTGGCCCACATTGGAATTGCCAAATTCCCTATTTGAGCTTCCCAGCCCCCCAACACTCTGGAAAAGTGGACAACCCCGATTATTAAAAACAGAGCCGAAACAATAAAAACAAAATTATGTTT
>CAZPJV010000038.1:0-2288 GCA_964586975.1 uncultured Candidatus Saccharibacteria bacterium | reverse complement strand
TTTGAAGTTGGGGGCGAGTAAACGGGAATATTTTTGTCAGAGCCGTTTTTGTTAAAATACAAAACAGCGCCAACCGAAATAACAAATATAACGACAACGGACACAATAGCCGCAACCGATACAAAACCTTTTTGAATCATTTTTTTACCCACACAAGCTTATCGCTTCGGATTTTGAGGGGTTAGCGCAAGAGGAACCTGAACAAAGCACCTAAGAGCTTGTGTTCAATAAGCGAAGATGGCTGTGTTTGCGTCGGTTCTTGAGGGGAAACTCCGGGCGGCGGCTGAAACTGGTTTTTGTATTGCTCGATCTGTTCTCTCTTATATTGCTCTATCTCCTCCGGCGACGGACCGAATCCTTGGGGTATCTCTTGTCCTTGAGGTACTTGCTGCTGCTGGATCTGTTCTTGCGCTTCTCGCGCCTTTCTTTCTGTTTCTTCTTGGATCAGCTTGTTTATTTCTTCCTCACTGGGCGCCACTCCTCCGGGAGGCGGTGTTCTTTTAAATTCTTCCGGAATTCCCCCGGTCGGAAATGGCTCTCGCGGCTGTTCCTGTAAGGCCCGTTCCATTTCCTGTTCAGAAATCTCTTGCGTACAAGCATCTATCTTTGACCTAATCTCCGGAGGAAGATCATCCTGGCCTCCGGGCGACTCCTCTGTTTCTTCTCCCGGCTCTCCTTGGCCGCCAAAACCCTCAAGGCAGGCGAAAAATTCCCGGCAAGGTTTTTGCGCGCAAGCCAGTATTTGCCGTTCCATCATTTTTTGCTGAAGTTCAAAGCACTGTTTCATTTGATCTCCAATTTCTGCCGTCGGCAGAAATGCTCCTGTGTTAATCTTATCCATCACTTCTTGCCCTATTTTTTCTTTTAGACACCGGGCGACTTCAGGCGGAGCCGCGGCGATGCGTTCTTTAAACTGCGCCACCCCGGTTTTGATATTTCGCATTTCTTCTTCCGAGATAAGTCCATGTCGGCTGGCAAAGTCAAAACAAATTTGCTGATTTTTAGGTTGATTGCAGAAATCTTCGCAGGCCTGCTTTCCTTGGCATCCGCCCGGACCTTTGCCGCCGGTCTTGCGAAAAATTTCCGCTTCTTCCGGTTTCATAAAACCGGCTTCCACGGCAAACTTAGTACATTCTTCCGAATGAGATTCGTCGGCGCAGTATGATTCGCACTGGGACTTTGATCTGCAACCGCCCGGCATCCTGCCTTGCTTCATAAGAGGTATTATTTTCTTTGCTTGTTCCAGCTCTTCCGGAGGTATCAAGCCGGTTTTAGATCCAAATGCCAAACATTCCTCTATATTATCCGGGTTAGAACAAAATTCCTCACACTGTTTTTTGCCTTTGCAATTCCCTGGCGGCTTTACTCCGGAGGCCATCGCTTTTGCCACTTTCCTGGCCTCTTCTATCTCACCGGGCGGTATAAATCCCGCTTTATCCGCGAAATTAAGACATTCATCCATATGGGATAGTTCGTTGCAATAGGCCTCGCACTGGTTTTTATTTTTGCAATTTCCCGGGAGTTGAATGCCGGCTTGCAGCGCTCTGGACACCTTCCTTGCTTCTTCCAGTTCTTCCAGAGGCATAAGGCCTGATCTTTCGGCAAACTCCAAACATTCGCTGATATTATCCACATTGTTGCAATAGGCCTCGCACTCATTTTTATTCTTACATCCCCCGGGACCGTTGATCACGTCCGCGGCGATCTGGGACTTAAGAGCTCCTTCTTTGCTTATTAAATTATTCTTCTCGGCAAAATTAATGCAGGCCTTTATATTCTCGGGTATCTGGCAATACGCTTTACACTTTTCTCTGTCGGAACAATTGCCCAGTTCGGAAATGGGATATTTTATTCCACTCGTGTCTCTGTCTGCCGAAAAACTGTATGAATTGTTATTTTTGTCAGTTACTTCAACCTGCAAGGGGAAAAACGGAGCCGGGTAACCGGAAACCCTGAACGGCCCGACACGTTTAGACGGTCGGCAGTACTGTTTTGCGCCACCGCCGCTCGCCAAACCCTGCCCCGCTCCGGATCTTATGAAAAAGCCGCAGACGCCGTCCTGATCCTTGATCACGAAAGTGACAACATCAACACCGCCCTCAATACTAACGCTGGCCGGACCGAGATCGGTCTGTTGGGCCAAGATGATTCCCGACGAAATCAAAGCGCCCAGACCAATTACCGATATTGACAAGAAAATTATTAATTTATAATGCTTCATGTTTTATATGAATTTTATAGGACTTGCGCGTTTGGCCAAGTTTAAGGCAAAAGGTGAGTATCGGACG
>CAZPJV010000037.1:0-2312 GCA_964586975.1 uncultured Candidatus Saccharibacteria bacterium | reverse complement strand
ACCTTGATTTCGCCCGGGTATTTGAGCTCTTGCTCTATTTTCAGGGCGATGTCGCGCGCCATCAGCTTGGCTTCGGCGTCGGTAATCCTTTCCGGCGTTACAAAGATGCGGATTTCGCGCCCGGCTTGCAGGGCATAGGATTTTTCCACTGCCGGAAAAGCATTGACCAGAGCTTCCAGCTCCTGCAGGCGCTTGAGATAATTTTCCACCGAGTCCCGGCGCGCGCCCGGGCGCCCGCCGGAAATGGCATCCGCCGTCTGCACGATGATGGACTCTATGGTTTCGTAGGGATAATCCTCGTGGTGGGATTTCATCGCGGTGATAATTCGCTCGTCCGCGCCGAATTTCTGCAGGATACGCATGCCGATTTCCACGTGGGTGCCTTGCACTTCGTGGTCCAGGGCTTTGCCGATATCGTGCACCAGAGCGCCGGCTTTGGCGATGGCCACGTCCGCGCCCAATTCTTCGGCAATCATGCCGGCGATGTGCGACATTTCAATGGAATGCTGCAGCACGTTTTGCCCGTAGCTGGTGCGGAAGTAAAGGCGGCCGATGATGGCGACGATGCGCGGGTCAAAATTGAAAATGCCGCACTCGTAAACCGCTTGTTCGCCTTTTTCTTTGATAATTTTATTTATTTCCTCCTTGGCTTTCTCCACCAGCTCCTCAATTTTTGCCGGCTGGATGCGGCCGTCCAAAATCAGGTTCTCCAGCGCGAAGCGCGCCACTTGCCGGCGAATCGGGTCAAAGGAAGAAATAACGATAGAGCCCGGCGTGTCGTCCACAATCAGCTCCACCCCCGCCGCCCGCTCAAAAGCGCGGATGTTGCGGCCTTCCTTGCCGATGATCTTGCCCTTGATTTCGTTGTTGGGAATAGAAACGACCGTGGTCATCAGCTCGGCGGCGGTGGAGGCGGCCAGGCGCTGGATGGAAGTCGCCAGAATTTCCTTGGCCCGGCGATCCAGTTTCTCGTCGCTAGAATTTTCCAGTTTCTGAATGCGGACCATCAAATCTTCCTCGTATTTTTTCTCCACGTCGCGGACAAGTTCTTCTTTGGCTTCCGCTTCGGTCAGCTTGGCTACCCGCTCCAGTTCGCCAAGCTTTTCTGCCTCAATTTTCGTGATTTTTTCCTGGACCTTTTTTGTTTCCTCAATTTTTTCTTTGAGGTTTTCCGCTTCTTTGTTGATTTCTACCTGGCGGGCGTCCAAGAACTCGTCTTTCTTAACCAGGCGCTTTTCCGTTTCCCGCCACTCCTCGGTTTTCTTCTTTTCCTCTCCTTTCAAACTGGCCAGCAGTTCGTCGGACTTTTTCTTGGCTTCGTCCGTAATCCGTTGCGCTTCTTCTTTGGCGCTGACCATCATTTGCTTGATGTCCAATTCAATGGACCGGCGCTTGCCGAGCGCGACCAAAAGACGCAGATAGTATCCGATGACCACGCCCAAAAGGAGTACGCCGACTCCCATCAAAATTATTATTATGCTCATAAGCCTCGTGTCGGCTTACAAGAACAAACCACTATATTGTTTGTAGTTTTAGACCCAAGATTTCAAGATTTAACCTTATATTTTCTCCGGAAAACTTCATAAATATACTGGATATTCCTGTGAACCAAGTAAAATAAAATTTTATAATTCAACAAAGGCCAGTATAACAGAAAGCGTTCCGGCTGTCCAGCGCCTAGGTTCCTTTTTCCGGAGTTTTGGATTTGGTGACTATCTCGTCCACGATGCCGTATTTTTTTGCCTCTTCGGAATCCATAAAGAAATCGCGTTCCACATCTTTTTCAATTTGCGGGAGAGACTTGCCGGTATTTTTTGCCAGAAGCTTATTCAAATTATCTTTGGTTTTCAAAATGTGCTTGGCGGTAATGGCGATGTCCGTGGCCTGGCCTTCCACGCCGCCCAAAGGCTGGTGAATCATCACTTCCGCGTTCGGCAGAATATATCTTTTGCCTTTTTTGCCGGCGGAGAGAATTATCGCGCCGCCGGAAGCGGCCACGCCCACGCAAAAAGTGGCAACATCCGGACGCACATGATTCATCGTGTCCACAATGGCCATGGTGGAAGTGACCGAACCGCCGGGGGAATTTATGTAAAGATAAATATCTTTCTTGGCGTCTTCCGATTCCAGAAACAGCAGCTGGGCGATGACGATGTTGGCGGTATGGTCGTCAATCGGCCCGCCCAGAAAAATAATCCGCTCGCGCAAAAGCCGGGAGTAAATATCATAAGCCCTCTCCCCGAATTGCGATTTTTCAATAACCGTTGGAATAAGCATAAGCTGATTATACTCCAATTTAAGCCGTTTTCAAG
>CAZPJV010000036.1:0-2542 GCA_964586975.1 uncultured Candidatus Saccharibacteria bacterium | reverse complement strand
TGGTCGTCTTGCCCGCGTCAATATGCGCGATAATTCCAATATTCCTGACTTTTTCCAAAGGGTAATCTCTTTCCATATAAACAAAAAGCGCAAAATGCGCTTGCATTAATATATATTATTTATTAGTTTTTTGCAAACTTATAAATTACACCGTCTAAAGATTATTTTATTTAGCTCTTTCCCAAATATACGAATCGCGAGTTCCATCCTTTAGATCTCTCAGAAGCACAGCAAGATCAGTCATTTGTTCTAACGCGCGGCTTGCTAACGCGTTACTCGACAAATTAGATTCATTTAAATTAGTAGTGGCCGCCTCTAAGTTAGCCAGCATTTTCTCAAGGTTAACTTTGTCCATGCCTTTGATTCCTTCAACTTTTCCCTGACCTGGTGCTTGAAACGTTAGGTTTCCTGTAGTCATATATTTAAATTGATGATTTAATAATACCCTAAAGTGTACCCCCCCCCCGATAGGCTTTGGCAAGGATGAGTTATGCACACCCCTTCGCTAAAGATTCGAAGTGCAAGCACCAAAAAAACCTACTCATTTAGAGCCATGGCAGAATTTGAGTAGATATCGCGCTTAGTTTTTTCAAACATCCTAAGTAGCGCCAAGTCTTTAGCTTTCCATCTATTGCCTCCTCCGGTTTTGTGAGGTTTGCATAGGGCGCAACTGTGTAATTTATTTTTATAATGTTTGCGCATTAACTTTTTGTTTTAATTTTCTATACTGACATATATAGGTCTTTATAATTCCAATAAAAATTATCTTTTCTTGTAGGATTTGCTCCGATGTCCTATATATCTTATGATAATTAAGTTACGTCCCCAGTCAACTTGATAGAAAACTCGCCAGTCGCCAACTCGTAGCTTGAAATAGTCTCGGAAGTCGGCCGTCAAAATAGAGGGCAAAGTGGCATCAAAATTTTTCTCAAGCCATTCTAGTTTCTCAATTATTCTCAAACGAATACCCCGATCCAAACCGGCCAGATCTTTCTCCGCTTCCGAAGTAAACTCTACTGACCAATTCGGCATCTAGAGGTACTTTTTCTTAATCTGAGTAAGTGAAACTGTCTTGCCTTTCAAGGGCGCGGAGAGTCTTTTCTTGACCTGAGCGCTTAAATTGAGGCCATAATCTGGATCATTTAGCACATCAAAAACTGCTCCAAAAACAAGAGCTTTTATCTCGTTACTGATTTTGTTGATTGCAATCCCATTCATGTAAATAATGCTATGCCAAAAATTACAAAAACGCAAGCTCGGCAAGGATTCCCCTTGCCGAGCCACTTACTTATCAAGCTCAGGGTGATTTTTACTAAAGCAAAAATCACCAAGCAAAATGCGCGAAGGCTTTGTTGGCTTCCGCCATGCGGTGCGTATCTTCTTTCTTCTTAATCGCCGCGCCTTCATTTTTAGAGGCGGCAATCAGCTCGTCCGCGAGTTTCAAATGCATCGGCCGACCCTTGCCGCCCCGCGCCGCGTCGCGAATCCAGCGCATCGCCAGCGCCAAGCGCCTTTCTGGGCGAACTTCAATCGGCACCTGGTAGTTGGCGCCGCCGATGCGCTTGGAGCGGACTTCGGTGGAGGGTCCCGCGTTCTTTATTGCCAAATCAAAAACTTCCAGCGGGTTGGGGTTGCCGGTTTTTTCTTTAATCACATCAAACGCGGCATACATAACTTTGCGGGCGGTCTCTTTCTTGCCGGACCACATGATGTAATTGATAAATTTCTCAAGCTTCTGTGAGTTGTATATGAAATCCGGTTCCACCGCGTCTCTAGTTTTTACTTTTCTTCGCATAAATTTTTAGGCTCTAGGCATTAGGCGCTAGGCTTTAGCTTTTCCCTCTCGGGGTTTTTTATTGCCATAAAGCGACCGGCCCTGGCGGCGCTTCTCTACGCCCTGAGTATCCAGCACACCGCGCACGATATGATAACGCACGCCAATGAGGTCCTTCACCCGCCCACCACGGAGCATGACCACCGAGTGTTCCTGCAGATTGTGCCCTTCGCCGGGAATATAGGCGGTGACTTCCATGCCGTTGGTCAGGCGGACTCTGGCGATTTTGCGCAGAGCCGAGTTCGGCTTTTTCGGAGTAGTGGTGGACACTTTGACACAAACCCCGCGCTTAAAAGGCGAAGGGAAATGCACCGGCTTGTTTTTCAAGACATTGAAGCCGCGGGTCAGCGCCACCGTCTTGTCTTTCGGCATTGCTTTCTTCCTTCTTTTTTTGACTAATTGGTTAATGGTCGGCATCTTGCAAAATAAAAGAGTCCGAAGACTCATGCGCCAATATACTATTTTTAGGGCTAAAGTGCAAGCCCGGTAAGGATTTGAAAGAGAACAGCTATAATCGGCAGAAGAATACCCGCAAAAAAGACGATAAAAATTAGAAGCAGGAAAAGGGAATACTGCTCCAGGGCATACAGAGCGGAAGCGGCGGACTCGGGCAAAAGAGAGAAAAGAATTTTAGAACCGTCCAGCGGCGGAATGGGCACCAGGTTAAAAATTCCCAGAGCCAAATTTACTATAACTACGGCGGAAGTT
>CAZPJV010000035.1:0-3019 GCA_964586975.1 uncultured Candidatus Saccharibacteria bacterium | reverse complement strand
AAGAGCTGGAGGCGGAAGGCGTGAAAATAAAAGTTATGAATTTAGCGACCATCAAGCCGTTGGATAGCGAAGCCGTGCTGGCGCTGGCTAAAGAAACAAAAAAAATCGTAACCGTGGAAGAACATCAAGTCGCCGGCGGCATGGGTAGCGCCGTAGCGGAATTGCTGGCGGAAAATTTTCCGGTGCCGATGGAATTTGTCGGCGTGCGCGACCAATTCGGCCAGTCCGGCAGTCCCAACGAACTTATTGAACACTATCGTATGGGCAAAGACGCCATCAAGGGGGCGGTGAAGAAAGTGCTAAATAAGAGAACCTAACCCTGGCCCTTCCCCAAGGGAAGGGAATTCCTTTACCCCTCTCCAAAACCCCCTTGCATTCCCCCTTATCAGGGGGAAACAATTTGCCTCCCCTGACAAGGGGAGGGCTGGAGGGGTTGAGAGGGCGCGGGGGTGAGGTGAATTAGATTTTCTTCGCTTTGTAATCCGCCGGAGCGTTGGCGAGGTATTCTTCCAATTTTTCGCGCGACAAGAGTCCTTCTTGGGCGCCGACTTTTTGGACTACGGACATGGAATTTATCGGTCCCCAAGCCAGAGCTTCTTCCGGCGTTTTCCCCAAAGCCAAAGCCGAAACAAATGTAGAAGCAAAGGAGTCTCCGGCACCGGTGCGGTCTTTTGGGGGAGCGATATCGGGATAAATGGGCATGTGCCAAAATCCATCTTTAGTATATAAGTAGGCGCCGGCCGGCCCGTCGGAAATTACCACCAGCTTGGGCCCCAACGCGGCGATGCCTTTTGATAATTCTAAAACGTCTCTGTCTTCGGCGCCTAAAATTTTCTTTGCCTCTTCCACGTTGCAGAAAAATATTTCCGTGAGCGCATAAATATCCTTGAGTTTTTCTTTGCCGAATTTAATTTGAAAAGTTCCGGGCTGGAAAGCGAGTTTGGTTTCCGGATGTTCTCGTAGCCAGGTCGCGAATTCACCATGGAACTCTATTGTATTTTCGGCAAGCGAGGTAAGGTAAATCCATTTGGGAGCTTTTAAATTTTTCGGGAGAGCTCTTTCAAACGGGGAGTGTTTGACCAGAATCGTGCGCTCGTCTTGATACCAAAGCACATAGTGATAGTTGGTCGGGAGCGTCTGGTCGGTCTCCATATAATCCAGGGCAACCTTGTTTAATTTGAGCACCTCCAAATTTTTCTTGCCCTCATAATCATCGCCGACTATGGCCATGAGCGCTGAACGAAGCCCGAGGCGCGACGCGGCTATAGCGGCGTTGGCGCTGTTGCCGACGGCCCGGATTACCGTCACCGATTCGTAAGGAATCTTATCCCCGAAAGGCACGCACAGCTCCCGCTCTATTTTATTGATTTTGTGGCGGTCCAAAATATCCGCTTCCTTTAAGCGGATAAACGCGTCGGTGACGATATCCCCAATGGCCAGAAATTCTATTTTGTTTTCATTCATGGTATTATTATAGCACACCATGCATAAAAAAATAATTCTAAGTCTTACTTTAATTATTTTTTCCCTATCTTTTAATTTAGCTCACGCTCAAGTGCGTCTGAATGAGTTTGTGTCGGACCCCGATTCCGGCTCCGAGTGGATAGAATTATGGAATGATTCTGCCGCCGCCGTGGATTTGAGCGGCTGGAATTGGACTGACTTGGCGAGTCCGGGCGGAGAGACCGAGCATGAGAGTTCGCCCCGAGGCTTGAGTGGAACAATTTCGGCCAGCGGAGTTTTTGTCTTGGAGATGAACAGCGTGCTTAATAACACCGGCGACTCTATCGGCCTGTATAATGGCGCGAGTCTGGTTGACCGAGTAACCTTTGGCAAGGTCAATGGCTATTCCAAAGATTTAGACCTGCCGGACAAGGGCAAATCCGGCGCACTGATTTCTGGTAGCTGGCAAACCAATCAGGAACCCACCAAGGGCGCAACAAATTCTTCCTCCAGCTCCAACGACAACGACACCAACGACACCGATGACGATTCCGCTTCCAGTTCTGCAAATACCTCTACCCCAAACATCACCACTCAAGTTTCGTCCAAGAAAAAAACCGAAGTTTCCGTGCGCGACATCGCCTATGTCGGCATCCCGCATGCCTTTCAGGGCCGGGTGGTGCAAGGCGAAAAACAGCCTTATCACGGGAGGTATTTTTGGAATTTCGGCGACGGCGATTTTCGGGAAGTGAAGGTAATCAATACTGACAAGTTCACCCACACTTATTTTTATCCGGGCGAGTATACGGTCCTGTTTGAATACTACCCCGACTCTTTCGCCGAAACACCGGAGGCTACCAGTAAAATAGGCATCAAGGTCGTTGAGCCCGAGATTACAATCTCGCGGGTGGGAGATGGGGATGATTTTTTCGTGGAGCTTTGGAACCATACGAATTATGATGTGGATCTTTCTGGCTGGATGCTTTGGGGCAACGGCCGGAATTTTACAATTCCCAAAAATACTGTTATCGTCGCAAATAAAAAAATTATCATCTCCGGCCGGACCAGCGGTCTCTCTCTCGCGGACCTGCCGCATTTGAAACTTGCGACGCCCGTAAACGATGTTGCATTTGAATATTTTGCAAGCATAAAATCAATTGCCAAACAGCCCCCTAAATCCCCCTTGTCAGGGGGACGTCCCGAAACCGGTTCCTCCCCTGATAAGGGGAAGCTGGGAGGGGTTGAGGATTTAGAAGCCGCGGTTTTGGCCAGCGACACTGAAGACAACTTTTCGCCGATTCTGCCCGTTGCCGCCCTGGTTTTCATCGGGGGTTCGGCTTATGCTGTCTATACTATCCGCCGGACCAGAACCATCCCCGGCGCCGGCGACGACTTTGAAATTCTGGACGAATAACTGCTTACTTAACTACTTACTTACGTAAGGATACCCCCTTGATAAAGGGGGCGCGGGGGATTATGATTCTCCCATGTGCGGCATTGTCGGCTACATCGGGAAAAAAGAAGCCCTGCCGATACTCATTCAAGGGTTGCGCGATTTGGAGTATCGCGGCTATGA
>CAZPJV010000034.1:0-3584 GCA_964586975.1 uncultured Candidatus Saccharibacteria bacterium | reverse complement strand
AATGCTCTCCTTCACCTTCCTGCACAACAACCGTCTCCGTCCCGCCTACATTCCGTTTCGGCCGGGCAGGCCCTCTTTCGCTACTGCTACGGCCGATAAACAAGGCGCGGCGGACGGAAGCTCTCCTCCGCCGAAACTACGGACAGGCATAGATTTCCCCACGGACCTCTGTGGCTTCTCGACTTGTACACAGTTAACGGTGTTGTATAATTAAGATAGTACCCATGGGCAATAAGAAACTTATTACTATTATTGTCGTATTGATTCTCCTCGCTCTCGGGGCTGGTTTTTGGTTTTGGTCGCAGAAGGGCGGACGGGGAATTTCTCCGCAGCTATCCGTCCCAACCGCTAAAGAACTTTCTCCCGCTGAAATAAAAGGGTCACTCGGCGGCCAGATTTTTGAGCAAACCCAAAATCCGCTTAAAAATAAGCTTCCGCCGACCAACCCTTTTGAAAAAACCGAAACGAATCCACTTAAAGATGTATATCAAAATCCATTCTAAACTATGAAGCATGATTCGCATCAACTACTTATAGCACTAGTTATCGTCGGAGTCGCCGCGCTGATTTCTTTTTCGCTCATCGTTCGCGCCGCCTCGCCGCAGGACATTGTCTTTCCCGTCGCAGAACTCGGGAATTGCAAGAACGAAACCGAATGCCGAGCGTACTGTGAACAGCGGGGCAATGCCGATATTATTCGTGCCTGTTTATCTTTTGCCGGAAAGCACAATCTTCTTCCTCGCGACGTAATCGCGCAGGGAGAAAAGTTTGCCGATGTTGCGGCGGGCGGCGGTCCCGGCGGGTGCAAGGACGAAAAAACCTGCGTTGCCTACTGCGAAAATATAGACCATGTTCAAGAATGCGTTTCATTTGCGGAGAAACATGACCTAATACCGAAAGACAAGCTCGTTGAAGCAAAAAAATTCGCCTCGGCCATAAGAGCCGGCGCAAAACCTCCGGGCAACTGCACTAGTAAAGAAACCTGTATGGCCTATTGCGAAAATTCCGCTCATATTGACGAGTGTCTTGCTTTTGCGGACAAGGCCGGGTTTATTTCGCCAGACGAACTCGCGATGGCAAAGAAAGTTGCCCCGTTTTTGAAGAGCGGCGAGACGCCGGGGGGCTGTAAATCAAAAGCGGAATGTGAAGCGTATTGCGCCGATACTGCCAATTATGAACCATGCCTCACTTTTGCCCAAAAACTCGGCCTCATGAGCGCGCGGGAGGCGGAACTTATTAAGAAAGTCCAGGGCCGATCTCCCGGTGACTGCGCTAAAGGAGCGCTCGGGCAAGCAGCTGCCCGTTGCGCCGCTTTCTGCAATGACCCGGCCAATACCCAAACCTGCATGAAGTTCGCGGCGGAAATGGGCATCATTAGCGCGGAAGAGGCAAGCCAAGTCGGCGCGCTTCAAGATTTCCAGGCCTGTTATGCCATCTCCCCCGCTCCCATGAAATCGTGCCTTGAAGAACATCTCGGGCCCGAGCTTCTTAGTAATCTCTTGAAGGGCACCATGCCCGGCGGTCTTGAGGACGTGGAGAAGATGATTTCGAAAATCAGGGATGCAAGGACCTGCACCAATCGCTACGCCGATCAACAACTCCAGACCTTTACCAATGACCCGGACGCGCTCGCTTGCGTTGATTCCGAAATGGGGAAGGGTTTTCTCGATAAATTAAAATCAGGCGGGGTGGCCTGCGGAGATGCCTCGGTGTTCCAAAAGAAAATCGCCAGCTGCATGGAAAGCGCGCTCGGCAAGAAGCTCGACCAGTGCTTCGCCCTCGCCTGTTCCGAGGCAACAACCTGCCTCAAGAACTTACAGGGGCAATCCAAAGAACCGATCGGAGAAGAAAAAATAACTCTTGATCCGTCATTTGGAGATAAAATAAGCACGAAGCTGAATGCCTGCGTCGCGGAACAGATACGATCGTGTCTTACCAAAGATTGTTCGGAATTAATGCCTTGTCTTAGTAAATTCCAAGGAGAGGGAGGAGCGCGCGAACAGGACAAAGGAGGAAATCTTGACCCCGCACTCCAAGCAGAAATGAACGCAAAAATCAGTGAATGCACCCCCAAACAGGGGGGCAGTTCAGGAGGTCAGCAACAAGGACAACCGCAAATGCCACAAGCTCCCGAAGGCCAACAACAGTATCCGCAGGAAGGACAAATTCCCCAAGATCAATGCTCTTCGTTTGCTTCAGCCCCAAGCTGTTCCTATGTCGGAGAGCCGGGATCCCAAAACTATAACTACTGCAAGCAGTGCTATCCAAATAAATAGTGAAGCTGCTTGCCACCAAGGAAAAACTTGTGGTTCGACAAACTCAGAGTTCGACTGAGGCTCACTTGAAGTCCCATCCTAACTAGAGTCGAAAGCAAATCGTCCTTTCTCTGTCTGTTCGCTTTTGATATAATTTTCTTATGAATAAAGATATCGTGCTCGGTGTTTTGATTGGTTTTATTCTCACCGTCATTCTGGTTGGTGTTAGTGGTTTCTTTTTATATCCCAATTTTTTGTCTGAATCTAGAAACCCGGTCGGAGAAACTGCGGCGGTAAAATGTTACGCGCAGAAGAATCTATGCGAAAAATTCACCTCAGCCGCGGACGGCGGTTCTTTGAAAATCACGATTTTCAGCTATACCGGCGCAGCTGCTAAAAATCTGGAAGTTGATCTGGGCACGCAACCCGGCGCTCCCGAATATTACATGAAATACACCGATAAAAATGGCGTAGCTGAATTTGACGGCATCCCTTCTGGCGCTTACGTAATTTATTTTAATGGCGTTACATTTATAAAGGACTATGGGTCATCAAATATTACGGAACAGGTTGAAATCAATAAAAATCAAACAACAGAAAAAACAATCAGGCTTTTGCCGGGTTACTAATTTCAAAGAACTTGCCGCCAAACCCGCCTGCTGGCAGGCAGGGATATTTTTAAACAGATACTGCAGAAAGAAACTTCCTGTTCGGAAAGGTAGAAAATGAAAGAATTGGCTCACCCGTCATTTTTAAATTTGGCTTTATGTTGATGAATCAGCATGCGCTAATATAAAAACAAAGAATGCTGTCAAAAATCAGAAAAATATTGCTGATAGGCCTGGGCGTTCCCGGCTTAATTTTTGTTGGTCTGGTGATTTATGAAATGACCATCGGGTTGCCAAAGTCGCCGTCCTCCGAGCCCGTTATCAAAAGAGTTGAACCCCCGAAGCCGGTTCCATTGAATAGCGGCGTGGAAAAACCCAAACCCGTGAGCAGAGGTGTTGGGCCGTCACTGCCATCTTCCTCCGAGCCCGTGATAATAAGCGTTCAATTTCCGAATCCGGCTCCGTTGAACCAGAAAAATACCGTGACGGTGAATTTCAAAGACCGCGAAGGCGACGTGGCCAAACTTATCTTTCAAGATCTCAATTCCAACACAATGTTAGAGCTCGATTATTCGTCCAAGGCCGCCGGAAAATTTTCCGACTCTTTAACTTTCAGCCGAACCTCGAAGACGGCGCAAATCATAATCCAGCGCTTGATTCTTGTTGATAAAGCCGGCAATCAAAGCGCGCCGTACATCCTTACCTATCAGGCTGGCGATAC
>CAZPJV010000033.1:0-3972 GCA_964586975.1 uncultured Candidatus Saccharibacteria bacterium | reverse complement strand
ATCGGTGCGGCTCCGCCGCATTTTCGGATTTTCGCGGGGGGACTTCCTCGCCGCCGCAGGCGGCGAAATGCGTTCGGACTAATTCAAATATACTGCACAATTTATTTTTCTCGCAGGAGTTCGTCAATTTTTTGGCGGTTCTTTTCGCCGAGGTCCAGAGCCACGTCCAGAAAGGGCGTATTTTTTATCAGCAAGTTTTTTTTAAGATGCTCGCGGAGTTCGCTTAATTTTCTTTGGACAAATCCCAGCGCCGCGTTTTCTTTGTCGGTTGGCAGGACGGTGATAAATATTGTCGCCCGCTTCAGGTCGGGGGAACAGGTGGCGCCCATGACGGTGATTAAAGAAGTCCGATTACCGGCGCGCTCCAAAAATTCCGCCGAGAGCTCTTTGATGCGCTGTGCTACTTTTTCGTTTCTTAACATTTTATTTTCGCCCTCTGCCAAGGGGGAGATAAAGAGGGGGTCTTTATTTTTGCACTATGGTAAAAGATTCCACCACATCGCCCGGCGCGACTTCTATTTTAGATTCCAGCAGCATGCCGAATTCGGAACCTTCTTCCACCGCGCTTGTTTTGACCTTGCTTTTTTCCAGGTTCACGATTTTACCGCGCCCGATTTCAAATTCCCGGCGCATAATTTTTACCACATGGTTTAAGCGCAGTTCGCCTTCCAGAACTTTGCCGCCCAGAATCTGCCGTTCCTTGGTGCGGCTGAAGGCGCGGATGATTTTTGCCCGGCCCAAAGTCTCCGCGGTCTCCACTTTCGGCCGTTTGGCTTCCATTTGCGCCGTCAGCCATTCCGCCAGCTGATAAATAATGTCAAAATTAGAGATAACAATGCCCCTTTGTTCCGCTACCTCCTTGGCGCTCTTGTCCGTTTTCACGTTAAAACCCAGAACAATCGCCTCCGAACTTCCCGAGATGCCCTTGATGTCCGATTCGGACACGGGTCCGATGCCTTCGGCGACGATGCGGAACTCCGCGCTGTCACTGGTGATTTTTTCTATTTCTTTCTCAATCGCCTCCAGGGAACCCGCGACATCGGCTTTTAGGATGATGGGGATAATTTTCTTGTCCTCTTCCGGCGGCAAAAGGTCAGACACCCCGGGATTCTCAAGGTCTGACCTTGAGGAACCAAGGCGCCATTCCTTCGCATATTTTTCCGCCTCGGATTTTTTCTTGAAGGCTTTGAATTCCGCGCCGACGCGGGGAATTTTATTAAAGCCGACGATGCGCACGGGAGCAGAGAAACTGGCTTCGCTTATCATCTCGCCCCTGAAGTTTTCCATTATTCGTGTGGAGCAGATAGCGTCCTCTACGGCGACAGTCATGCCCTTGCGCAACGTACCGTTTTTTATTATGAGCGTGGCTAAGGTCCCGCGGCGCGAATCAAGATTCACTTCAATTATGAAACCGGAGGCTTCTTTTTCCGGTTGGCCGGTGAAATTTTCCACTTCAGCCAAAATCAAGATGAGCGAGAGCAGGTGATCCACGCCCGCGCCGGTTTTTGCGGAAATTTCCGCAAAAGGAATTTGGCCGCCATAGTTCTCCAAATAAATTTCATTCTCCGCCAGTTCCATTTTGGTTTTTTCTATATTGGCGCCGGGCTTGTCTATTTTATTGATAGCCACCAGGCAGGGAACCCCGCTTTCCCGAATCGTTTTCCAGGCTTCCACCGTCTGTGGCTTGACGCCGTCTTCCGCGGAAACCACCAAAATCGCGATGTCGGCGATGGCCGCGCCACGCTCACGCATTTTTGAAAATGCTTCGTGTCCCGGAGTATCCAAGAAAGTGATTTTGCGAATAGCAAAATCATCCCGAGCCTGCCGAGGGATTATCCCTCGATTCTCTCGGGATCTCGGTTCCTCCTGTTGAGGAACCTCGACTTCATACGCGGAGATCTTCTGGGTAATGCCGCCGGTTTCGCATTCCACGATATTGGTCTGGCGAATGTAATCCAGTAGGGTAGATTTGCCGTGGTCAATGTGTCCCATAACCACTACCACCGGCGGCCTAGAGCTCATATTTTGTTTTTGTGTATTTTTGTCCATATTATTACGCAAATTATCAATTTTTTCTCAACACGCATAAAAATCTACTGATTTTTTGCTCTGCTCGCGCCAGTCGCGCTGCGCAAGGTTTCTTAAAAATTATAATTTGCTACACCTTCGCCTTGCTTAGCGCTTCTTTTTCTTCCACGCTTAGTTCGTAGGCGGATTTGCCCGCCTTGACCGGCTTAGCGAAGACACTCATCCGTTCCCTGGAATACAGACTGGAAAGCACCAAGCCGTCGCCCTCTTCATTCAGCATCCCGATAGCGAAACTTTGGTTGCCGCCTTGGTCCGGGAAAGGATTAAAGCGCACGGTCTCCAGTCCGCGGATGCTTTTGCGGAGTTTGGCGTTGATAGTCGCGATATCTGTTTGAGCGTTTTCTTTTGCCTTTTTCAGTTCTTGAATATCATTTTCCAAAGCCACGATAGTGTCTTCCAAATCCTTGGCTTTCTTGCCGAGAAAAAATCTTTTTAGCCGTCGTTCGGTGGCAAACACCCAAAACGCGCCGACTAAAATCGCCAGCGCCGCTACGGCAAAAAATATTATTTCCAGTTGTGCATTCATGAGTTTTCAATATATACCCGGTAGTGAATTTTAGCAAGGCATTAAGATGCGCTCGCGAAGCGAGCATTGCTAAAATCTACTAACCGGGTATACTTTTTTTATGAAAAAAACTCCGAGAAAGATATATCTGGACTACGCGGCCTCGGCTACGCCGAACCCGAGTTCCATCCACGCGCTGGGCGTTGCCGCCGGGAGAAAGTTGGAAAACGCGCGCCGGGCAGTCGCGGGAGTTTTGTCTGCGCGGCCGGAAGAAATAATTTTTACCAGCGGCGGCACGGAAGGGAATAATCTTGCGATTCAGGGAATGATATACCCCTACCTAGCCTCCCCCTACAATAGGGGGAGGAAAGAGGAGGGGGTAATGCCGCATATTGTTACCACCAACATAGAGCACCCCTCCGTGCTGGAAACGTTTAAACTTTTAGAAAAGAGAAAACTTGCGCAAATCACAATAGTGTCAGTTGAAGAAAATGGCATAGTTGATCCCCAAAAAATAAAAAAAGAAATAAAGAAGAATACCGTTCTCGTATCCGTAATGTATGCCAACAATGAAATCGGCACAATTCAGCCCATAAAAGAAATAGCGCGGGAGTTGAAGCATTATCGTAAACACAACAAAACAAAATACCCGTATTTTCATAGCGACGCCGTCCAGGCCGTAAATTACTTAGAACTCAATGTGGAAAAATTGGGCGTGGACTTACTAACTCTTTCCGGTTCCAAAATTAAAGGAGCTGGCAGAGTTGGTGTTTTATACAAAAGAAAAAATATTCCACTGGCGAATGTTTTTGGCGGGGGGGACCAAGAACAGGGTCTGCGCCCCGGCACGGAAAGCCTGCCGGAGATTTTAAAGTTTTCTTCGGCGCTTGCCAATACGCAAAAAATAAAAAATAAAGAAATAGCAAGACTACTAAAATTACGCGACTATTTTTTCACGCAACTAAACTATTCTGGTATTCTCAAGAATACCAGAATGGTTTTTAATGGCGATTTGGAAAACAGACTGCCGAATAATGTGAATATTAGTTTTCCGAAAATCCCCAGCGACCTGCTGGTGCTGGAACTCTCCGCCCGAGGCATAATGTGTTCTTCCAAAAGCGCCTGCAAAAGCTCCCACAGCGGGGGCTCGTATGTAATCAAAGCTCTGCGTTCGAAATCCAATCCAGAAATAGGCGGACTTCGTTTTTCTATGGGCAAAGATACTAAAAAGACTGACATAGACTACACAATAAAATCTCTTTCTCAAATTTTGCAAAAACTGAAAAGGTGGTATTGACAGAAATGCACTTCGGGTGTATAATATAAAGGTTAAGTTAGTTCTTTAAAATTGCGGAATTAGGTATTGCTTGGAGTAAATT
>CAZPJV010000032.1:0-3990 GCA_964586975.1 uncultured Candidatus Saccharibacteria bacterium | reverse complement strand
TTCGCCGCCCAGGGACTTTTTCGCCCCATTTTGCTTGTCGGCAACCGCGCGGGCGCGGGACTCGGAAATTTGGGCGCATATTTTTCTTCTAAAAAATCTCTCTATTACCAGAACGAAAATTTAAAAAGAGAAATTGTTTCGCGCGACGCGAAGATGGCCAATTACAATGCGCTGGCGCTGGAGAATGAGAGCTTAAAAAATATACTGCTCCGAGTACCGGCGGAGAGAAAATTAGTTTTGTCTGTGGTGTTGGCAAAACCCAACCAAAGCCCCTACGACACTCTGCTGATAGATTTGGGCGGGCAGGCTGGCGTGGCGGCGGGCGCTCGGGTCTTTGCGGCAGGCGATATTCCTATCGGCCGGGTGCAGTCGGTCTCGTCCGACATGGCCACCGTAATTCTCTTTTCAACCGCCAAAGAAAAAACACCGGTAATAATTCCGGTATCGCTCGCCCAGCGGGACAGCAGCGATATTTTTTGGGAACTGGTCGGCCGGGGCGGAGGTAATTTTGAAATGACTCTGCCGCGGGATTTTATTTTAGCCAAAGGCGACCCGGCAATTTTGCCCGGTCTTACCCCCTACACCGTGGCCATAACCGAGACCATCCTGTCTGACCCGCGCGACCCTTTTAAAAAAGCGCTGTTGCGGAGTCCGGTGAACATTCAGGCTCTTAAATTTGTGGAAGTTGAATTGCAGTAGTGCTACAATATAGGGGTGAGAAAATTACTAATTTCCGGGGCTTTTGCGTTATCTCTCCTTTTTTTGCCTGCATTGGATTTTGCTTTAGCTTCCGATACTAACGGCACGGTTGACACTGTCTACAAATACGCTTGGGGCGAAAATATCGGCTGGATAAATTTCGGCTGCACCGAATGCGATGTGGCCATTACCGATGCCGGCCTGACCGGACACGCTTGGAGCACGCAATACGGCTGGATTAATTTAGACCCCACCAACTCCGGGGTGGCCAACGACAGCGAAGGCACTCTTTCCGGTTTCGCCTGGAGTTCCAATCTGGGCTGGATAAATTTTACCGGGGTGACCATTAACACTTCCGGGGAATTTTTGGGCTACGCCACTCTAGATTCCGACGCCAGCCAGATTAATTTTAATTGTATCAATGGCGGTTCCTGTGCCAGCGCCGATTTTAAAGTTAAAACCGACTGGCGGCCGGCAAGTTCCAGAACTACCGAAAGTGGAACTACCAGCGGTAGCCGGCCGAGGTTGCTCCCGCCGCCGGTGGTGCCGCCGATTGCATCGCCCCTTACCGCAATTCCGCCCGTAAGTCTGACCGCGAATATTTTTGATGCCATTTCTGATTTTATATCGGGCCTGTTCAAACCAATTCCGTCCGCGCTGGTGGAAATTCCAGCAACCGCGCCGCCGTCGCTCGGCTTCCGCTGGAACCTCTTGCCGGAGCGGGCGATTAATTCTTTCGTCTTCGCGCCCCTGCCGTTTGAAATCCGAATTCTGGCCGGCCAGTTTCCGGAACTGGACCGGACCTTCCAAGAGGTTGGAGTAGAAAGATTTACCGATGTGGCTAAGCTGACCGGCGTGGACCTCAAGATTCCGGGACTGACCGACATTCTGAACACTTCAATTAAAACCATGACCCCGGGCGAGCTGGCGGAAATGGAAAAATTAAGCGGGGTGGCGCTGGAGTTACCGGGCTTCTCCGAAGTCGGCGCTTTGCCGGGTGAAATCGGTGTCGGCAAAATCGCGCTGGTTGAAGGTTTGCCGGTCGCGCAATTTTCGCCGGCCGCGAAAAAGAATCTGCCGTCGGAATTTGTCTTCGCGCGGGGTGCCGGCGAACTGGTGGATTTGGGCGTGGCGCTTTCTGTCGCGGCTGACGGCGCGGTCTCCCAGCGCGTTGCCGCTCTGCCGGGCAAAACTTTGAAGCTGGTGGTCAAGCCGCTTAGCCGCGCCCGGAGCGTGACCGGCTACATAGTGTTCCTGGCGCCGACGCCGCGCGTGGTTGAAAACGAAATTCTGCGCTCGTCTCTGACCGCCTCGGCGCTGTTTAGTTCAACCGCCCTCTCCTTGGAAGAGGATGCGGGAGAGGTTGAACAGAAGTTGGTGTTGTCTTCTTTTGAATACGAAGACCCGGACCGGGACGGCATTTACACCGCGGAGGTCACCACGCCGGTGGTGCCGGGCGAGTATGAAATCATCACCATTATTGACTACATTGACCCGACGCTGGGCGCGCGCAAAATGAGCCTGGTGGCGGTGATTGACCCGGAGGGCTATGTCTATGAAGAAAACAACGGCAAAGAAACCCGCATTCCGTCGGCGATTGTATCCCTGTATCGGCTGAATACTGCCACCAAAGAATATGAACTCTGGCCGGCGGCCGATTACCAGCAAGAAAATCCGCAAATTACGGATGTCCGGGGTACCTACTCCTTCCTGGTGCCGGCCGGCACTTACTATTTTGCGGTAGAGGCTCCCGGTTATCGGACCTTTGAGGGCAAGGCTTTCAGCGTGACCGAGGGTCGGGGAGTTCACCAGAATATTGAGCTCCAGCCAACCGGAATCCGGCTGGCCGGCCTGGACTGGCAGAGCGTTCTGCTCGTTGTGGTGCTATTATTATTAGTGTATAATTTATACCGTAATAGCTGGCGGGATAAATTATCGGGTTTGTTGAAAAAAAATGATGGAACAACATAAAAATCTTCCGTTGCTGGTTTTGATTGGCGTTCTGCTTCTGGGCGATGCATTTTTCGGCCTGGGCTATTTCAGCCAGCAAGCGAAACTGGACCAAGCGGCGGCAGTGCGGGAAAAAGCGGAAGCAAATGCCGAAGTCGTGGATTTTTCTTTGCTTTTTATCCGGAAAGTTTTGCAGGCGGAAAGCGAAGTGGATTTTGAGACCCGCCTGGCGCTGGAAAACGCCGTCCGCGACTTGGGAGATGAAACGATTATGGCCGAGTGGCAGAATTTCACCGACAGCCGCACCGAAGTGGAAGCGCAGAACAGCGTCAAGAAACTTCTGGAGATTTTGGTGGAGAAAATTCAAAAGTGAACATAAAGATAATAGATAAAAAAATAACGGAATCCGAACTTCGTGAAATTGCCAAAGATTTTTATGGTAAAATGGTGAAGGGGGTCGTAGATATTAATCGAGAGATTCTGGCGCTGGGCGGGGAATATCATGTGGACGCTAATGAGGTGCTCATTAAAAATCATTCAAAGCAGGAAAACATCTGGGGCTTTAATTTGTATCTTGACAAGGAGAGAGATGAACGGATTGAATATGTTTCACTTATTAACATTCGTCCCAGACAGGGCAACAGGACAATGGAAGTGCAAGACCCGTTTTTGCGCGATAAAATGAAGAGCGTAATATTAAAATATCTGCCATGAATACGCAACGCACACCGCTTTTTTATATGGCAAACCTTGGAAGCGAGGTTTCGCGCGCGCTTTTGGAGTATGAAAAAAAAGATTTTGAAACAATGCAGAGTTCAATCGTACGGGCGCAAGAGATGATAACGAGGATTGAAACATTTCCGGAAATGAAAGGGCGAGCAAAAGAGCTTGAAATTTTGAGATTGATAATTGAGGACCTAAATCAGAAAAAATTTGAATTGAATAAGAACCAGCTTCTTGATTATTTTTCCCCTTTTGCGGCTCGTTTAATGTCTTTGTAATGATTAAATTTATTTTCAATAAAAGATTCGTCCTGATATTTGCCGCACTTGCCGCGCTACTTTTTTTCGGCAAGATAGTTCTGGCGGTTTGGGACGGCTTGCCTTATGACCAAGGGGAGACGCTGGACCCGGAATGTCTGCCAACGCAGGTGGATTGCGATGTGAATGTTGTTTCCACAACCATTACGGTCGCTGATACTACGGATACCACATCATTTGTCGGACTTTTTGAAAGCGCCACGGGAAATTTAGGGCCGAAGACGGACGCAGGACTAACTTATAATGCAGGCACCGGCTTATTAACTGCTACGGGATTCTCCGGTCCGCTCACCGGCAATGT
>CAZPJV010000031.1:0-4554 GCA_964586975.1 uncultured Candidatus Saccharibacteria bacterium | reverse complement strand
AGGGCGTTGGCCTGCGCGGTGGGCATATTCATCGCGCGGATGAGTTCGTCGCGCGGCAAGGGCTCGGCTAATAATTTTAATACTTGTTTTTCTTCCGGTGTGGCATCGTCAAATAAATTTTTCTGCTTGCTTTCTTTATTCACTTCAAAGCCCAACGCTTCCAAAATATCGTCGCTGGAAGTTATGGGCGTGGCGCCCTGGCGGATTAATTTATTCGTGCCTTTGGAATATTCCGAATTTATCGGTCCCGGCACGGCCAAAACTTCTTTATTATAATCCAAGGTCATGCGCGCGGTAATAAGCGTGCCAGACTTTTCCTGCGCTTCCACGATGAGCGTTGCCTTGGAAATTCCCGCGACCAAACGATTACGCATCGGGAAACCCCACTGGGTCGCCTTAAAATCCGGTGGAAATTCTGACAGCAAACAGCCGCCGCTTGCTAAGATGTTCTCTGCCAACTTTAAACTTGTTCTGGGGAAAAATACTTCTGAAGAAATTCCAGAGCCGGGAAAGCCTACGGCCCGAAGTCCGGTATCCAACGCGGCTTCGTGGGAAAGAGCATCAATGCCTTGCGCCAAGCCGGAAACTATCGCTATCGGATAGCCCCGAAGCCCCTGTATAAGCTTGCGCACCGTATCTTTGCCATAAGTTGTGCATTTACGAGAACCGACTACCGCAAGGTAAATGGTGTCTTTGGGCGGCAACTCACCCGCCAAGTAAAGCTTCTTCGGCGGCTGGGGAATTTCGCGCAAACCTTCGGGGATTTTATTGCCTTCTAAAATTTTCAACTCGAATTTCATCGCGCTTTGTATTATAACAAAAATTCATATATACTATAGGTACCTATGTTAGACATTAAATTTATCCGCGAAAACAAAGAAATTGTTGCCGCGGGGGCTAAGAAAAAAAACCTCAAGCTGGACCTGGACCAGCTCCTGACGCTGGATGACGAGCGGCTTCAGACGCTTAAAGAGGTGGAGGAACTGCGGAGTGAGGTCAACCGAGTTTCCAACAACATTGCCCGCGACCAAGACCCCAAGCTAAAAATTCAGCTGATTGAGGAAATGCGCATCGTGAAGGAGGAGATAAAGAAAAAAGAAGAAAAATTAAGACAGACGATGGAAGCCTGGCAAAAAATCATGCTGAAAATTCCGAATATTCCTTCGGTGGACACTCCGGAAGGCAAAGACGAGAACAGCAATCAAGTTTTGCGCAGCTGGGGAGAGAAGCCGCAATTTTCTTTTGCGCCCAAGGAACACTTTGAGCTGGGCAAGTCTTTAAAATTAATTGACACCGAAACAGCGGCCGAGGTGGCCGCGTCCAGATATTCATACCTGAAAGGCGACCTGGTGTTAATGCAATTCGCCTTGATCCAGATGTGCCTGGAAATTCTGACGGACGAAGAAATTTTAAAAAAGATAGCGGCCGCGGCGGGCATTGAGGTGAAGGTTTCAAAATTCATTCCGGTTATCCCGCCGGTTTTCATCCGGCCTCTGGTGCAGGTAAAAATGGCGCGCTTTATGACTCCGGAAGACCACTATATGTTCCCGAACGACGATTTGATGCTTATCGGCAGTGCCGAACATACTCTGGGTTCCATGCATATGAATAAAATTTTTGAAGAAAAAGACCTGCCGCTCCGCTATGCGGGCTACTCTACCGCTTTTCGCCGGGAAGCGGGCGCCGCCGGCAAGGACACCGCGGGTATCCTGCGCCAGCACCAATTTGATAAATTGGAAATGGAGGTCTTTTCTCTGCCGGAAAATTCCATGCCGGAGCAAAATTTTCTGGTGGCTATCCAGGAATACATATTGCAAAAATTAAAATTGCCTTACCAGGTGGTTATTATCTGCAGTGGCGACATGAGTTTTCCGGATAATCGGCAGATAGATATTGAAACCTGGATGCCGGGACAGAATAAATATCGGGAAACCCACAGCGCGGATTCCACCGGAGGATTTCAGTCCCGCCGCCTGAACACCAGGGTGCGCCGAAGCGACGGTAAAATAGAGCCGGTGCATATGAACGACGCCACGGTGCTGGCAATGGGCCGGACGCTTATTGCCATTATGGAAAATTATCAGCAGGCCGACGGCAGTATCGTCATTCCGGAAGCCTTGCGCAAATATCTGGGCGGCCGAGAGATGATAAAGTGATGATTAAAAAAAACGTTTTAAATTCTCCGCGGCTTTCGGAATTGAAGAGACGGCGGCGCCGGGCTTTTTTAAATAAAGCACTGCTTTATCTTCTGGCGCTGGCGGCAATGTTTTCTCTGTTGGCATACCTCTCGCGCCTGCCGGGGATAAATATAAAAACAATAGAAACCGAAGGCAACAGCATCGTGGACACGGAAGCAATCAACGGGGTCGCGGAACGCGAGCTGGCCGGAAAATATCTCTGGCTTTTCCCCAAAACCAACGCGCTTTTTTATCCGAAAAATAAAATTAAAAATTCGCTGGCCCGGGAATTCGGGCGGTTGGGAGAAATTAATTTAACGGTTAAAAATAATCGGAGCCTCTTGATTGCCGTAACGGAACGCGAGCCGCTTTACACCTGGTGCGGAGCAAATCCGCCGGCGGGCGCCGAAGAAATCCAAGCATGCTATTTTCTGGACAGAGAAGGCTATGTTTTCGACGAGGCGCCGTATTTTTCCGGCGAAGTTTATTTTAGATTCTACGGCTCGCCGGGAGTGAATCTGGAAAATCCGGCCGGGTCATATTTCGCGCCAGAATATTTTAAGAACTTAGTGTCGTTCAAACAAAACCTCGAGGTGTTAAAACTGGAGCCGACCGGGTTGCATCTCAAAACGGACGGAGACGCAGATTTATTTCTTTCCGGCGCCAAAAACCAAAAACCAAAAATTTTAATCCGCGCGGATGCGGATATGGAAAATTTGGCGGAAAATCTTAGCGCGGCGCTGGAAACCGAGCCCCTGAAAACCAGAATGGCCAAAGAATATTTCAAACTGGAATACCTGGACCTCCGTTTCAGTAATAAAGTTTACAGCAAATTCCGATAAGAATGGCAAATTTCTGGAAAAAACTTCATAAACCGATTTTGTGTCTGGCGCCGATGGCGGATGTCACCGACTGCGCCTTTCGGCAAATAATCGTGAAGTACGGGAAACCCGACATTGTTTTCACAGAGTTTGTATCGGCAGACGGCTTGGCCCACCCGGAAGCCAGAAAAAAACTATTGATTGATTTGCAATACGGCAAAAACGAACATCCGATTGTGGCGCAGATATTCAGCGCCAATCCCGACAATATAAAAACAGCGGCGGCTTTATGCCAAGAATTGGGCTTTGACGGCATAGATATCAATATGGGCTGTCCCGACCGCTCCATTGAAAAACAGGGCGCCGGCGCGGCGCTGATAAAAAATCCCAAATTGGCGCGGGAAATTATTAACGCGGCTAAGGCTGGAGCTCCAAGTTTGCCGATTTCGGTCAAAACCCGCATCGGTTATTCAAAAAAGGCAGAAATGGAAAACTGGGTGCGGGAATTGCTGTCCGAAGATATTGCCGCGCTTATTGTGCATCTGCGCACTCGCAAAGAAATGTCTAAAGTGCCAGCGCATTGGGAACTAATGGAACAAATTGTGAAAATTCGCGATGAAATGAAAAAAGGCACATTAATTATAGGCAACGGCGATGTCGCAGACATTGACGACGCTAGGAGGAAATGTGAAGAAACCGGCTGCGACGGCGTGATGCTGGGCAAAGCGATTTTCGGGAATCCGTGGTTATTTGACCCCTCCCGAAACCTCCCCTTCGCAGGGGAGGAGGAAATAAGAGATAAATTAAAAGTTATGATTGAGCACACCAAACTTTTTGAGCAAATGCTCGGCAAGTACAAAAACTTTGCCATTATGAAGAAACATTATAAAGCATATGTGGAAGGTTTTGCCGGAGCGAAAGAGTTGCGGATGAAATTAATGGAAGCCAAAAATGCTACGGAGGTGGAAAAAATAACTAATGATTTTTTAACCCGCCGTCGCTAAAGCTATGGCAGGGCAAGCGAAAATCTGATAAGATAAAAATATGCACGAGCTAGCGTTATACCGCAAATATCGGCCGAAGAGTTTCAACGAGGTTTTGGGGCAGGACCATATTGTGGAAGTTTTAAAAAGCTCCGTGGAAACCAAGAAGGTTTCGCATGCATATTTGTTTGTGGGCTCCCGCGGCATCGGTAAAACGACCGTGGCACGGATTTTCGCGGAAAATATCGGCGTGTCGGCCAACGACCTTTACGAAATAGACGCCGCTTCCAACCGCGGCATTGATGACATCAAGGAACTGCGCGAGGGCGTGCGAGTCCTGCCTTTTGACTCCAAATACAAGGTTTACATTATTGACGAGGTGCATATGCTCTCCAGAGATGCCTGGGGCGCGCTGTTAAAAACTCTGGAAGAGCCGCCCAAGCATGTAATTTTCATTTTAGCCACTACGGAATTCCATAAAGTACCAGAGACGATTATTTCCCGCTGCCAGGTTTTCACTTTCAAAAAAGCGACGGACGGCGTTTGCCGCAAACTGGCGCTGGAGGTCGCCAA
>CAZPJV010000030.1:0-4675 GCA_964586975.1 uncultured Candidatus Saccharibacteria bacterium | reverse complement strand
GACCGCGAGGGTGAAGCTATCGCTTGGCACGTGTCGGAGGTACTTAACCCCCACCCAACCTCCCCCTTACGTAAGGGGGAGGCCAAGGAGGGGGTTATTAAGCGAGTCCGTTTTTATGAAATAACCAAAGAAGCGGTCGGCGAAGCCATTAAAAATCCGGAAGAGATAGACATGAAGCTGGTGAGAGCCCAGGAAGCTCGCCGGGTGCTGGATCGCCTGGTGGGCTATGATTTATCCGGCCTCATCTGGAAAAAAGTGCGCTATGGGCTCTCGGCGGGCCGAGTGCAGTCGCCGGCTCTGCGCATCATAATGGAGCGCGAGCGTGAAATCCGCGCTTTCAAGCCAGAAAAATTCTGGAAAATTTCCGGATTATTTAGCACAGAAAAAGGCGATAAGCTTACATTAGAATGTTCCGAAGAACCGCGCGACGAAAAATTAGTAGAAAAAATTCTTACCGCAGGCAAACAGGGGTCTTGGCTAGTGGAAGGAGTAAAAGAAAGTGAACAGAAAAGAACTTCGCGCGCGCCGTTTACCACTTCCACGCTTCAGCAAACGGCGAGTTCGCGCTTGGGCTATTCCCCTTCGCGCACGATGCAAATCGCGCAAAAGCTTTATGAGGCCGGACACATTACTTATATGCGCACCGACAGCACAAATATTTCCGGCTCCGCGCAGGCGCAAATTATTTCCTTTGTGAAAAAAGAATATGGCGAGGAATCCGCGCAGGCAAAAATTTACAAAACCAAGTCCAAGAACGCCCAAGAAGCGCATGAAGCCATCCGCCCGACTCAGATAAACAAATTACAAACTGGTCATAGCGACCACGACCGCCTCTATCGGCTGATTTGGGAACGGGCCGTTTCTTCGCAAATGGCGGATGCGAAATTACTTAAAACAAAAATTACGGCAAATATTAAAACCCCCTCGCCCTCTGAGCACTCCCCCTTGGCAGAGGGAGAAGAAATTCCGGATTTCACGGCGACCGGCTCCCGACTTTTGTTCCCCGGCTGGCTGGCGGTAGACACGGGCGCGCGCGGAGACGATGTGGAACTGCCGGAATGCGCGGCGGGAGAAAAATTAAAACTTTTGAGTTTGGAGAGTTTTGAAAAATTTACCGAACCGCCGAGCAGATATACCGAAGCGGGTCTGGTCAAAGAATTAGAAGCTCGCGGCATCGGCCGGCCGTCCACCTACGCCTCCATTATGCGGACTTTGGATGAGCGCGATTATGTGCGCAAGGACGGCAAAACTCTCTTGCCGACCGACACCGGCGAAGTGGTGTCTGATTTTCTGGAAGCGCACTTTGCGAAATATATTTCCGATACTTTTACCGCGGAAATGGAGGACGAGCTGGACGAAATTTCCCGCGGCGAGCGCGAATACGAAAAAACCCTGAAAGATTTTTACGGGCCGTTTTCAAAAGATGTCCAGGCGAAAGAAAAACTGGAAAAAGCGACTAATTTGGGCGAAGCTCCGGACGGCATCAAATGTCCCAAATGCGGCAGCAAGATGATTATCAAGCTTGCCCGCGCCGGTAAATTTTACTCTTGCTCCCGATACCCGGATTGCGACGGTGCTTTGATGTTGGACGGCACCGAGCTCAAAGGCCCGGCAGAAACCGGCGAGATGTGCCCCGAATGCGGAGAAAAAAAAGACGGCAAACTTATTGTTCGCGAGCGGCGCGACGGTTCCGGCACGTTTATTTCTTGTTCCCGTTATCCAAAATGCAAATTTATAAAAAAAGATGAGGCCGCCGAAGCGAAAAAAAGAACCGGCATCATTTGCCCGGAATGCAAGCAGGGCGACATCACCGAACGCCGCGGCAGATTCGGAATTTTTTATTCCTGCTCCAACTACCCTACCTGCAAATTCGCCATCAAAGCCAAACCCACCGGCAATATCTGCAAAGAGTGCGGTTCGTTGATGATGGATGGCACAAAAACTATTCCGGAACGCTGTTCCAACAAATCCTGCCCAAACCATAATCCGCATAAAATTCCCAAAATAGAGACGTAGACATGTAGAGAGTTTCAAGTATAATCTCCTGTATGGAAACCGCAGAGCAGATTATAAGCAAAATTCAGGACCCGGTGAGCAAAAAGGACGCCGAGCTGATTAGGCAGGCTTACGATTTCTCTCTTAGGGCGCACGGGGAACAGAAAAGAATGTCCGGCGAGCCGTATTTCATCCATGTGATAGAAACGGTAAAAATTCTCATTGCTCTGGGTCTGGACGCCCGGACCGTGGCCGCTGGGTTTCTGCATGATGTTTTGGAAGATACCAAAATTTCGGAAGAAGAAATTAAAAAGGAGTTCGGCGAAGAAATTTTATTTTTGGTCAAGGGCGTGACCAAGCTGGGAACCCTTAAGTATCGCGGGGCGGAGCGCCACGTGGAAAGCTTGCGCAAGTTTTTTATCGCCATGGCGCAGGACTTGCGGGTGGTGATTATAAAATTCGCCGACCGCTTGCACAATTTAAAAACTCTGGGACACGTGCGGGAAGACAAGCGGCAGAGAATCGCCATGGAATCTATTGAAGTCTACGCGCCGCTGGCCAACCGTCTCGGTATGGGCAAGCTTAAAGGCGAAATTGAGGACGCCGCCTTTCCCTACGCTTATCCGAAAGAATACCAGGAGGTGGAAGAAATTTTGAGAGAAAAAAAAGAACCGTATAAAAAGTATTTGTCGGAAGTCAGTCAACAGCTGAAAAAGGAATTGCGGAAAAATAAAATGAACTATGTTGACATTAATTATCGCATCAAGCACAAATACAGCCTGTATAAAAAGCTTCTGAAATACGACCGCGATATTGACAAAATTTATGATATTGTCGCTCTGCGGGTGGTCGTGGAAACGATTGAGGATTGCTACCGGGTGCTTGGCGTTATTCACTCTCTTTGGAATCCCCTGCCCGGCCGGATTAAAGATTATATCGCCGTGCCTAAACCCAACGGCTACCGTTCCATTCACACCACCATTTTTACCGGTCTGGGCGGCATCGCCGAAATCCAAATTCGGACCAAGGAAATGCACGCGGAAGCGGAATACGGCGTCGCGGCGCACTATCTTTATAAAGAACGGGGAATAAAAAAGACAAAGACAGAAAAAGATAATTTGAAGTGGCTGGAAGAATTAAAAGAATACAACACTCTCCCGGAACATCCGGAAAAATTCATTTACCACCTGAAGACCGATTTTTTTAACGACCGAATTTTTATTTTTACTCCGAAGGGCGACGTCATTGACTTGCCGGAAGATTCCTGTCCGCTGGATTTCGCTTATTCCATTCACTCCGATATCGGCGACCACACTTTTGGCGCAAAAATCAACGGAAAAATGTCCCATCTTTTTAGCAAACTGAAAAACGGTGATATCGTGGAGATAATCGTGAAAAAAGACTCGCATCCCACCAATAAATGGCTGGCCTCGGTTAAAACCACCGTCGCTAAAAAACACATCAAATCCTATTTGGAAAAAAACAGCCTCTTGGCCAAGCTCAAAGCCTTCCGGCAGAGCTAGATACTGAAGTTGGAAATGTTATAGAGTTCGGAATCGTCCTTTTTTATTTCCTCCGGAGTCCGGTCGTCTACCGGCTGTTCCTCTGGCGCTTCCGGCGACACTGCGGTTGCCGCGATGTGCCGATCCAAAAGGTCAACCGGCGCCTGCGCCTCGGCGGTTTTCTGAATCAAATTTAAAATCGTGCGCAGGTCTTCGGTGGAGAAGAAATCTATTTTGATCTGGCCGCCGGTTTGGGAACGGTCAATGTGCACTCGCGTGCCGAGTTTATCCTGAAATTCTCCCTCCAGGGCGGTTATTTCCGGATCCGGCATATATTCTTTTTTGCGCACGCGGTCCGAAGCTATTTTCCTGGCCAAATTTTCCGCCTCGCGCACGGTTATTTTCTTATAAATAATTTCCTTAAACAATACGACTTGCTCCTCGGGGTGGTTTGAGAGCATAAGCAACGGCCGGCTGTGACCTTCGGTCATTTTGCCCGCCGATAGCGCCTGCAGCATTTCTTCCGGCAAAGACAAAATGCGCAGAGAATTGGAAATGGATTCCCGGCTTCGGCCGATTTTCTTGGCAATTTCGGCGTGGGTGAATTTAAATTCGTTTGCCAGCCGAAAAAAAGCGCGAGCGCGGTCTACCGCATTCAAGTCTTCTCTTTGCAGATTTTCTATAATCGCCAGTTCCAGCTTCATCATTGCGGTGTCGCCCTCGCGAATTATTACCGGCACCTGCGACACGCCGGCCAGCTTGGCGGCGCGGAGCCGGCGTTCGCCGGCGATAAGTTCGTATTCCGTGGCAAGCCCGCCGTCTTTTTCCACTTCCCGGCGCGAAACAATCAGCGGTTGCAGCACCCCGTATTGCTTGATGGACTGCGCCAGGTCGGAGAGCTTGTCTGTGTCAAAATCCCGCCGCGGCTGGTAGGGGTTCGGCTTAATTTTGTCGGTTTCAATCCAGAAAATTGAATTGGAATAAACGTTGGACATGCATTGATTTTAACATAAAATTTTAGTAAAGTGCTAATGTGGACAATTGCCCCTGATCGCCTGCTCGCTACGCTCGCATCGGCGATTCAGTAAACTGATTAGGGGCAAAGCAAAGCAGTTTGCTTTGCCCAGGTGGCGGAATTGGTAGACGCGATAGACTCAAAATCTATTGATGGCAACATC
>CAZPJV010000029.1:0-5413 GCA_964586975.1 uncultured Candidatus Saccharibacteria bacterium | reverse complement strand
ATTTTAGGATATTGACAATGTTATAACAAAGTATATACTTAGAATATGACTACCCAGATAATGTTTAAAATCGACCCCAAAATTAAAAAGGCAATTCAGCGCCGAGCCAAGAAAGAAGGGATTGCGTTAAGCGATATTTTCCAATCTACCGCGCGTGATTTTGCGGAGGGGCGGATTAGCTTCGGCGTAAAGAGAGAAGAAGAAAATTGGCAAGGTAAATCAAAAGAAAATTTACTGAAGTTTTATAGCTCGGCGGATTCCATTTATGACTCGATATAAGTTCGGGGATATCGTTTTAGTTTTATTTTATCAGCCCAATGGCGAAAGTAAAAGAAGGCCGGCTATGGTAATACTGGACACCGGAGATGACGATGCTGTTTTAGTGCCCATCACTACAAAAAAACGAAAAGGCAAGGGTGATTATAAAATAAAAAATTGGCGGGCAAGCGGGCTACTGTTGGATTCGTGGATAAGATTGTCCAAAATTGCTTGCATTGAGAAGAAAAGCATTGAAAGGCTGTTTGGTAAGATAGATCCATACGATAAAAAGAAACTTGTTTCAATGTGGAAACAAACTTATAATTTTTAGGGTATAATAATTCTATGAAAAAAATACGCGTGGGTATCAATGGTTTTGGCCGGATTGGTAGGCAATTTTTAAAGGTTGCTTGGGAACATCCGGAGATTGAGATTGTGGCGGTTAATGACTTGGGCAGTCCGGACAATATGGCCTATCTTTTGAAATATGACACCGTTTACGGCAAGTGGAATCATGCGGTGGAAGTTTCGGGTGGCGACATTGTTATTGATAAAAAGAAAGTTCAATATATTTCCGAAAAAGAGCCGAGCCAATTGCCGTGGAAAGATTTGGGCGTAGATGTGGTTGTGGAATCCACCGGTCTATTCACTTCTTACGATAAAGCCAAAATGCATCTGGATGCTGGAGCGAAAAAGGTGATTATTACTGCACCCGCCAAGGGAGAAAGTATAGTCAAGGGCGAGACAATCTTACTGGGCGTGAATGAAGAAAAATTCGGCACCTGCGATATTACTTCTAACGCGTCTTGCACCACCAATGCCGCCTCGCCATTGATGGCGATTCTGCACGAGGCGCTGGGGATTGAAAAAGCTGTTTTGAATACGGTTCACGGCTATACCGCCTCGCAATCGCTTGTCGACGGACCGACCAAAAAAGATTTAAGAGAAGGTAGAGCCGCTGCGCAGAACATCGTGCCCTCATCCACCGGCGCCGCTGTCGCAGTGACTAAAGCTTTTCCGGAACTTTCCGGACTTTTTGACGGCATATCCATTCGCGTGCCGGTGCCAGCGGGTTCTATTGTGGACATTACTTTCATCTCCGAAAAGAACACGACCGCCGAAGAAGTAAATGAAATTTTGAAAAAAGCAGCGCAAGACAAACGCTGGGAGAAACTTTTCGCGGTGACCGAGGAACCTCTGGTTTCCAGCGATATTTTAGGCAGCCACTACGGTTCCATCGCCGACCTCAAAATGACCCGCGTAGTGGGCGGCAATCTCGTAAAAGTCCTGGGCTGGTATGACAACGAAATGGGGTACACCTACACCCTGGTGGACCATGTCATCAAAACCGGAGAGACAATAAAATAGATTTTCCATAATGGAAAATATAAACGCAGAAAGTACTAAAGATATAACCTTGATCTTACTTAAGAAAAATAAGAGCAAGGTTTTTATGTTTATGTTATTCGGATTAATATTTTTTTTACTGGTACCAATCATCGGTATTATAATTATATTATTACCGATAGGTTACTATTACAGTAAAGCATACAAGGAATTTATGCATAGTTTTGCTCAGCTCAACAATATGTATTATATCGAAGTAGGTTCTGTGGAAGATTGTCGAGGCCGATTGTTTCAAGTAGGGCATAGTCGCAGAGTTAACAATGTGATCACTGGAGCTTGGAACTCTTTTCCGATTAGGCTTTTTAATTATTCCTACACTCAAAGCGACGACAAGAATAATATCACTTATAGTTTTACAGTTATGGAAATAAGTTTTAATGACATACAGTTTCCATCTATTTTCTTAAAGCCAAGAATGATGTGGGGCTCATTCACACCTTTTGGCAAATATACCAATATTAACATTGACAACAAACTTTTTTCTTTATTTGTTGCTGAAGGCTATGAAATAGAAGCTTTACAAATATTCCCCGACGCCTTACTAGATTATTTGACTACCAGCGCTCCTAATTTTAGTATTGAGTTTGCGGACAACAGGATAAATATTTATGACGACAAAAACATAAGTAATAAAAAAGACTTAACCTTACTTCTAGATGTAGGCAAGCACATCATTGATTCTTCCGGAGCCTTCATCTCTCGGCTGCAAGACGATTTCGATGCTTTGCACCATTACTACCAAGACACGTAATTGCAAATTTATTAATTAAGTTGTTTGCTTAGTATATTATATATGATATACTAACGGAAATAAGTTTTAATCATATTTATTGTATTTATGCCGCATGTTTCGTCCAAAAAACTGAAAAAGGAAACGCTGAATAAGCTTTACAGTCAATTTGGCAGGGCTTTTGAAAAATCTGCTCGCAAGTCGCAGGCCAGGTTCTTGTTGGGTGATCTTTTGACCAAAACTGAAAAAATAATGTTGGCTAAAAGGTTTGCCGTTATCTGTTTATTATCGCAAGAGGTGCCCTCTTCCTATATTGCCGAATCGCTCTGTATGAGTTATTCCACCATTTTTAGAATGTCGTTAAAATATGATATCGGCAAATATACGGCGCTCATCCGGACAATCGAGAAAGAAAAGACGGACACCTGGAAAATTTTAGAAAAAATCCTGCGGGCCGGCTTGCCTCCACGCGCCGGCAGGGGCAGGTGGAAATTTTTATATGAACGTTTTTGAACCATCCATAAATACTCAACGCTACAAATCCTTAATCTATCATATATCGTATATTAAGGAATTGGGGTATTTTTATTTATTTATTTTGTATTTTTGTCTATTTTATTTCTTCTGAAATTTCTCCCTTAAATGCGCACATCGCGGGGCCGGTGAGGTAGATGTTTTGGTAGTGGCCGTCGGCAACCTTCTCAAATTCCACCATAAGTTCTCCGCCGGGCTGTTGAATCTGGCAGATATTTTTCTTCAGTTTTCCCAAATGATGCGAAGCGATAGCGACGGATACCGCGCCGGTGCCGCAGGCGAGAGTTTCGTCCTCCACCCCACGCTCGTAGGTGCGGACATGGAATACGCCGTCAATAATCTCTACGAAGTTTATATTCACGCCGTCCGGGTCCGCGTTTCTGATTTTTCTGCCTGTTTCCACGACGGGAAAATTTTTTAGGTCGTTTACAAATAAAATATTGTGCGGTGTTGTGCCCTGACAAATGAAGGGCAGATTATTTCTCTCACTTACCTCGTCTACATTCTGCATTTTTAATTTTATATTGCCGTTTTCCAGAATTTCGGCTTCGTGTTCGCCGTCTGCCGCTAAAAATTTTACCTTTTTCGGGTCCTTGATAATTTTTAAAATATTATACGCAAAATGCACGATGCATCGCCCGCCATTGCCGCACATGGGGCCCATGCTGCCATCATTATTAATAAAAATCATCTCAAAGTCATAACCTTTCTTTTTTCGCAGAAGCAGTATTCCGTCCGCGCCGATACCGAAGCGCCGATGGCATAACGACTTTATTTTCTCAGCGTCTTTTAGGTCAAAATTTTCAGCCCGGTCGTCTATCACAACAAAATCATTCCCCGCGCCGTGATATTTGTAGAAGGTAAGCATAATTAACATTACAAGTATACTATATTTTAAAAAATGTTATAATAATAGCATGAAACTTTACATCGGCACTGACCACGCGGGTTATGAGCTCAAGGAGAAGCTAAAAATTTATTTTAAAGAGTTGGGCCACGAGGTGGAAGACAAGGGTGCCTTTAGCTATGACCCCAACGATGACTACCCGGATTTTATTCGTCCCGTGGCCGAAGCGGTCGCAAACGATAAGGGAAGCATGGGCATTATCCTCGGTAAATCCGGCCAAGGCGAAGCCATGTGCGCCAACCGCGTGCCCGGCGCGCGCGCCGGAGTTTTTTACAGCGAAGCACTGGCTCCAGATCCCCACAGCGAAGATTCTTTTGAGATGATTAAGCTTTTACGGGAGCACAACGATGCTAATATTCTTTCCTTGAGCTCACATTTTCTTTCCGAAGATCAAATCAAGTTTGCCGTTGAGCTTTTTATCGGCACGCCCTTTACCGGCGAGGCGCGTCACATTCGCCGTATTAAAAAACTAGATGCTAGTGCCTAGTGCCCAGAGCCTATGCAAGACAAATCTAAAGAACTTGAAATAGCCATCAAGGCCGCGCTGGAAGCCGGCAAAATCTTGGAGAAGTACTTCGAAACGGAGATTTTTAAAGAGTTTAAAGAAGACGACAGTATAGTTACCAAAGCCGACTCGGAATCCGAGGAAGTAATTAAGAAAATTATTTCTGAAGCATTTCCGACGCATTCGCTTTTAGCCGAAGAAACCGGCCATACCAACAATGGCGGCAACCATGTTTGGCACATAGATCCTCTCGACGGGACCCGCAATTTTGCCAATGGCCTGCCTTTTTTTGCCATTTCCATTGCGCTTCAGCATGAGAGCGGGGTTGTTGTCGGCGTAGTATACAATCCCGCCACTCGCTCGCTTTTTTACGCCGAGAAGGGCAAAGGCGCATATTTAAACAATAAGCGGATATTTGTTTCCAAAGATGATTTTGCTCGGGCCATATTGGCGAGCGGTAAGAGCAGAAAATTGGAAGACCGCAGACTTTTCCGCAACCTACTGCATTACTTGCCGAAAAAATTTTTGGGCATGACCGTACGCGACTTGGGAGTGTGTTCTCTGGACCTTTCTTATGTTGCCACCGGCGCTTTCGAGGTGGCGGTGCAGATAGGTCTCCGCTCCTATGATTTTGCCGCTGGAACCCTTTTAGTACAGGAAGCCGGCGGTAAAATTTCCAATCTCGACGGCAGCACCTGGCAATTTCCGGGAAATTACTTCGTTGCCTCCAACGGTGTTTTTCACGAATCGATTGTTGAAGAAATCAAGAGCCAAAAAGCAGCGTTGAATCTATGAAAGCAATAACCCCGGCCATTTTAGAAAAAAATTTTGATGAAATTAAAAATAAGCTTGAGTTTCTGCGCGGGCGGGTGCAAACGGTGCAGATAGATTTCTGCGACGGAGCTTTCGTGCCGAACCAGACTTGGCCGTTCGCATCCGGCGGATTTGATGATAGTAATTTTAAAAAAATAGTGAATGAAGAAGAGGGCATGCCCTATTGGCAGGACTTTGATTTTGAGTTTGACCTGATGGTCACGGACGCAGCGGAAAATTTTGATTTATATATGAAACT
>CAZPJV010000028.1:0-5578 GCA_964586975.1 uncultured Candidatus Saccharibacteria bacterium | reverse complement strand
TTATCCATTCCTGTTTAAAAATAAAAACCGACCTAAAGGGCGACCCGCAACTTCTGCAGGAGTTGGAACAAATAAGAGTGATGTTTAAATAATTATCCACCGGTTATCAGACCAAAATCAAACCAAAAAAATGAAAATAACCAAACCAACCGACTCCTAAAAATTTTATCCACATATCAACACCACTAATACCATTAATAATTTAAATATAAAAGATATAAACACATGAAATTAGAATGCTCTGTGGAAAAAATGAAAAGCGCGGTTTACCAAGCCGAAAAAATAACCGGTAAGAACTTAACTCTGCCGGTGTTAAACTCAATCCTCTTAATCGCCACCAAGAAGTCGCTAAAGCTCCGGGCCACTAATTTAAGTATCGGTATTGAAACTGAGATTCCGGCAAAAACAGAAAAAGAGGGAATGGTGGCGATTAATGGAGCAGTCCTGAGCGCCGTATTTTCAAACATTCTTCCCGACGACACCGTGCGCTTGGAGGAAAAAAATGGCAATTTATCAATCAAAACCAGAAAAAGCCAAATAACCCTTAAAGGGCAGCCCCACGAAGATTTTCCCACCATCCCCACGGTTTCCGGAGCAAACTTTGAGCTGGAGGCTCGAAAACTATTGGAGGGGATAAAATCGGTTTACTACAGCTCGTCCGTATCGGACATAAAACCCGAAATATCCAGCGTGTATGTGTATACCAATGGCAACAACCTGGTGTTTGTGTCTACCGACTCTTTTCGCTTGGCGGAGAAAAGGCTTAAGTTGGGAGAGGCCAAGGAGATAACAGGAATAATTATTCCATTCAAAAATGTGGTGGAAATACTGCGAGTCTTTGGCGAGGGCACAGGGGCGGTTAAAGTGTATTTTAATAAAAACCAAATTTCTTTTTCTTCCGACCGCACTTATTTGACATCCCGGGTAATCGACGGGGTTTTCCCGGACTACCGCCAGATTATTCCCAAAGACTCGCTGACCGAGGCCGTAGTGTTGAAACAGGACCTTTTGAACGCCCTCAAACTCTCAAATGTTTTTTCCGACAAATTCAATCAGGTCAACCTGCGGATAGCCCCTAAAGAGAAACTTTTTGAGCTTTCTTCGGTGGCTAGTGACATTGGAGAAAACAAAACCGAGCTGGACGCGGCGCTTAAGGGGGAGAATATAGAACTGGGCTTCAACTATAAATATTTTTTGGACTGTTTTCAATCCATCACCACCGACAGCGTTTCCATAAAGATGTCCGGCGCCGGCCGGCCGATGGTTATCACCCCGGTTGCGGACACCTCCTTCATTTATCTCATAATGCCGATGAACAAATAAAACAACGGAAAAATGATAGAAGTTAAGGACCTGCTCCAAAAATTCAGCCACCTCATTCTGTCCGAAGAAAATAAAAGAGAGTCGGTCCGACGGGCGGTGTCGGAGGTTTTGCATGTTTCGGTTCAACCGGCCGAGGTAATAATAAAAAACGATACAGTGTATCTCAATCTCAAACCAATCTACAAAAACGAGATTTTTCTGAAACAGGAGCAAATTTTAAAAAAGATGCGCGAGCAGCTCTCCGGGGGCAACCCGCCGACAAAGATAAGATAATTACTCGCTAACCCGGAAAGTTACCGCCGACTCGCCACGATTATAGGCCGAGTCGCGATAGATTATTTTCAACTCATTCGTCTCGCGCAAGTTTTGCAAGTCCCGGGGCAGGAAGGAAAAGTTGAACGGCGCGGCCAGGCTCTCCACAAACATATCGTTTATGAAAACATCCACTTTCTCCAGCGAGTAGGCACCCGAATTTTTAAAAGCCAGAAATATTCTTTGGTCTGGAGGATAAACAATCTCGCTTTTGGGGGAAGAAATGGCCACCTGCGGTTTTTGAAAGTCGGTATGCACATCGTCCGTGTCGGTGGGCTTGTTCGCCCAGGTCGTGACCGGATACCTGCCCTTGTTTTGAGCCCACCAATTTTGCACCGCCGTTTCCCAATTGTTGAATTGGTAATCATTTTCTGGGTTGGCGGGAGCCGGGCCGGTAATATCTTTGCGATTAACCCAGTAGAGAATTGAATGCACGTTTGTTATTATTTTTTCTTCCAGAGTTTCCGGCGGAGTCTCCGGCGTTGCCAATTTTCCGGAAATTTTATCCACAAAGAAACTTTCGCCTCCCTGCCAATAGCCGCGGAGTACGGGTTTGGTGGTCAGCGAATCGATTGCCGTGTTTGGCTCCTCAAAATTTTCGTTCGGCATTATTTTTAATGCCTCATTCATAAATTTATTCCAAATTGGTCCGGCCACCGCGGCACCGCCCTTCTTCATCGGCTCATTGTTGTTGTTGCCCGCCCAGACACCCACGACCAGGGACGGCGTGTAGCCCAGAGTCCAGGCGTCCCGATTGTTGTTGGTGGTTCCGGTTTTTACCGCTACATCTCTACCCGGAATGTAAAGCGGAGAATTCGCGCCGAAGGTCGGAGTCCGGGCGGCGTTATCCGATAAAATATCCGAAAGAAGGAGGGCCGTATTTTTCGGCAGGACTTCCCGCGCCGCGGGCTGGAATTCTTCCAGAATTTCTCCGGCCACATTTTCAATCCTCAAAATTCCGGTGTATGGATTTCTTGCGCCGTTATTGGCCAATACCCCATAGGCGGAAGTCATGTCCAAGAGCGATACTTCTCCGCCGCCGATAACCAGCGTCAGCCCGTATCTGCCAGGGTCGCTTAGGGTGCTAATGCCCATGTTTTCCGCGGTCTGCAATGAATCCGCCAGTCCGGACAAATACAGGAGTTTCACCGCCGGCACGTTGATGGACTGGGCCAGGGCGTCCCGGAGTTTCAGCGGCCCGCGAAAAGCGCCGTCGTAATTGTCCGGCATGTAGCAGTCGGACTGACTGCGCCCGCCACGGGCCCGGCCATAGGGATCGCAGGTAGATTGGAATTCCGTGGGCACATCAAAGAGCACCGTATCTTGGGTGAAACCCTTATTAAAAGCGGTGGCGTAAATAAACGGCTTAAAAGAGGAGCCGGGCTGCCGGACGGCCGTGGCCACATTGAAGTTTCCATCTATTTCTTTGTCAAAATAATCTCGCGAACCCACCATGGTAAGTATTTGCCCCGTTTTCGGGTCAATGGCCACCAGCGCCGCATTTTCGCCGTTCCAAGTTTTTTCATTTTCCAACGCACCCGCTTTTACGAATTCCTCAGCCTTGGCCTGCAACTCCGCGTCCAGGGTTGTGATTACTTTCAGCCCGCCATTTTCCACCGTGTCCGCGCCGTATTTTTCTTCCAAATATTCTCGGATAAAGAAGACAAAGTGCGGCGCCCGGATGCCGGCCGTGGCTTGGGGCACGAAGGTCACTACCTCGCTTTTGGCGTTGTCGTATTCCTCTGCAGTTATGAATCCGAGCTCCAGCATTCGGTTCAACACCAGATTCTTTCTGGTTTCCAGGCGGTCCCGGTTCTTGCCGTAGGGCGAGAGGACGGTGGGCGATTGAGGGATAGCCGCCAGATAAGCCGCCTCGGCCAAGCTTAGGTCGGCGGCGCGTTTGTTGAAGTAAGTGTTGGCGGCCGCTTCTATGCCGTAGACCGTTCCGCCATACGGTACCTCGTTCAGATAGTATCCCAGAATTTCTTCTTTTGACATAACTTTCTCAATCTTGACCGCCAGCATCCACTCTTTTATTTTCCGGGCATAGCGGGCGTAGCCCCGCTCGGAAGTCAGCAAGGTATTTTTTACCAACTGCTGGGTGATAGTGGAACCCCCGCCGCCGATGCCGAAGCCGAACATATTGGACAGAACAGCGCGGAGCGTGGAAGTGAAGCGTACGCCACGGTGGTTGTAAAACTCGGAATCTTCAATGGCCACCGTGGCATTTTTGATATTGGCGCTCATTTCATTCCAAGCGATGTTGGTGCGCTTGATGTCTTGGTGGATGTCGTAGAGCAGGACTTCTCCGGTGCGGTCGTAAATCTGGGTGGAGTTGGTTATCTTGCGGTCTTCGAATGAACGGAAATCCGGAATTTTCATGGAAAACAGAAAGAACACCAAAAATCCGGCCAGCAAAATGCCCGCGCTGGCGACGAGCAGGCTCAGATTTTTCAGAAACCTTCTGTTGTGATGAGGATGTTTCATCCGCTGAAACATATCATAGCAGAAAACCGTTTTTTGTGATAATGTTTATGTTATGAGCGATAAAATTACCGAGCTCCTGACCCGCGGGGTGGATAAAATTTACCCTTCCCGCGAAGCGCTGGAAAAAATCTTGCGTTCCGGCAAAAAGCTCAAACTCTATCAGGGCTTTGACCCCACCGGCGACAAATTGCACCTAGGGCACATGGTGGGTTTACGTAAACATCGGCAATGGCAGGACCTGGGACACGAAGTCATATTTCTCGTTGGCGACGGCACAGGCGAAGCGGGCGACCCCTCTGGCAAAAAAAAGACCCGGGAAAAATTTTTTACCAGTGCGGAATTACGGGAAAACGCCAAGAGTTATCTGGAACAAGCGTCTAAAGTCGTCCGTTTTGACGGCCCGAACCCGGTTAGAATTCTTTACAACGGCGATTGGCTCAACAAACTCACTAAAACCGATCTTTTAAACATATCGCAAAATTTCTCCCTGCAACAGATGATCGAACGGGACATGTTTCAAGAGAGACTAAAAGAAGGGGAAGAAATAAATCTGCGGGAATTTTGGTACCCGCTTCTCCAGGCTTATGACTCCGTGGTCATGGATGTGGATTTAGAATTGGGTGGCTCCGACCAGACCTTCAATATGCTTTGCGGGCGCGCTCTGATGAAGAAAATGAAAAGCAAAGAAAAATTTGTGATGACTACGCCGCTTTTGGAAGATGCCAAGGGCGTAAAAATAGGCAAAAGTGAAGGCAATGTTATCGGCCTGACTGATGCGCCGGATGATTTGTTCGGCAAGCTTATGGCGCTGGGCGACGATGCCATAATCCCGATGTTCACCCTATTGACCGACACGCCGCTCGACGAGATTAAATCTTTTAAACTTAAAAAAGACGCGCTTGCGCTAAAAAAACGTGTGGCTAAAATTTTGGTGACGACTCTTCATTCCGAAAAAGAAGCCGAAACAGCAGAGAAGAATTTTTCAAATACTTTTCAGAAAAAAGAAATTCCGGAACAAATGCCGGACCTAAGCGGAGAAAACCTTATGGACTCGGCGATAGCCGGCGGCTTGGTGCCGTCGAGGACTGAATTTAGAAGACTGGTACGAGAGAAAGCAATCACCAATCTGGATACCGGCGATACAGTCTCGGACCCAAACACCGTTCCAGCTTCCGGAACAAGATTTAGAATTGGCAAACACAGGTTCGGGAGATTTGTAGGGGATGCGGATTAGTGGTAGCGGTCGTCCGGGTCGTAGCTGTCCTCTTCGTCCGGCTCCAAACCGCCGCCGTCCATTTCAGCGTCTTCACCCATTTCAAACTCGTCGTCTACTGCATTTTCTTCCTCGTTATACATATATAAAATTTGCCAGATTTTATTTTTACCCCGCTGGGGCGGGAGAGCGACCCCATTAATGCCTACTTTGTATCAAAAAGGAAATTGCTTGGCAATAGAA
>CAZPJV010000027.1:0-5723 GCA_964586975.1 uncultured Candidatus Saccharibacteria bacterium | reverse complement strand
TATTCAGAAATCTCTAACATGGCTTAGTTTGGATTGGGATCAAGGTCCGTACATTCAATCTGAACGATTAGAAATTTACAAAAAATACGCGGAAAAGTTAGTAAGTTCGGGGCATGCTTACCCGGACGGCCAGGCTTTGAGATTTAAAGTTTTAGAAAAAAAGCGCACAGACTGGCACGATGAGGTCTGGGGTGATCTTTCCGCAGGCCCGGAAGCACTGGATGATTTTGTTTTAATCAAGAGCGACGGCTACCCGACCTACAACTTCGCGCATGTGGTGGACGATATAGAAATGGGCGTGACTTGCGTCATGCGCGGCCAGGAATTCATTGCCTCCACGCCGAAATTTTTGGCGCTGTATGAAGCGCTCGGCCAAAAGCCGCCGCACTTTGCGACGCTACCGCCCATTATGGGCGAGGGCGGCCAGAAAAAACTTTCCAAACGCGACGGCGCCAAGGATATTTTGGAATACAAGGCAGAAGGTTATCTGCCGGAAGCGATGCTGAATTATTTAGCGTTTCTCGGTTTTAATCCCGGGGGCGAAAAAGAAATTTTTACCCGCGATGAATTAATTAAAGTTTTTGATTTGGCAAAAATCCAACGCTCCGGAGCGCAATGGAACGATGAAAAACTGAATTGGATGAATAAAGAACATGTTAAACTACTTTCACGCGAGGAAATAGAAAAAAATATTTTAGAAAATTTGCCAGAGGGGTTAAAAAATAAAAAATTGGTATCGCTTGTATTTGAGCGTATAAATAAGTGGAGCGATGTAAAGCAAATGGGCGAAGAGCTACAATTTTTGATCCGAACTCCAGACATCCATAAGTCCAAACTTGTTTATAAAAATACTTCACTAGAAAAAATTGTTGAAAACTTAAAACAATCAGTAGAAGTTTTGGAAAAAATCAGAGATAATAATTTTACACATGAAGAAATTAAAAAAGCGTTAATGGCACTGGCGGAAAAAGCTCCAAGCAGGGGAGAGGTGTTGCATCCGGTGCGCTATGCGCTTTCAGGCCTTGATAAATCTCCCGACCCTTTTATTATCGCGGAAATTTTAGGCAAAGATGAAACCTTATCCCGGCTTAAAAAAGCAATTTAGCGCGCTCTTTATCTTGGTGGCCTTGACGACCCCACTTGTTTTTTTGTCTGCCCAGACTGCCACTGAAATCAAAAACAGGATTGAAGAAAAAGACACCGAAATCCGCAAACTGGAAAAAGAAATTGCCGCTTATCAGTCGGAGCTTGAAGGACTGGATAAACAGAAAGATTCCCTGCAGAATTCGCTGCGCGAGCTTGAGCTGACCCGCAAAAAACTAAATACCGACATTGCCGTAACTGAAAATAAAATTGAGAAAACCAATTTGAAAATTTCGGATTTGAGCCGGGATATCGGCGATAAAGAAGCCTCTATCAAAAACAATACCGATTCCATCGGACAAGGCATTCGAAGCATGAACGAGCTGGAAAACAAAAGTCTCGTCCAAACTGTTCTCTCCGACCAAAACTACGGTGCGGTTTGGACCGATTTGGATAACATGATTTCCGTACGCGAAAGTCTCCGCGAACAAATAGCGGCCCTGCGCAAAAGCAAAGTCGAGCTCGAGGATACCCGCACCGAGACCATCGCGGCCAAGAACGAGCTGGCGCGGCTGAAATCGGAGCTTTCCGACCAGCGCAAGATAGTGCTTCAAAATACGGAAGAAAAAAATAAGCTCCTAAAGCAGACCCAGAACAGCGAAGCCAACTATCAAAAACTACTCAAAGACAGACTTGCCCAAAAAGAAGCCTTTGAAAAAGAATTAGAAAACTACGAGGCCCAACTGCAATTTATTTTAGATCCCTCCAAGTTGCCCAAGGGCCGAATTTTGAGTTGGCCTTTGGATAAAATTTTTGTGACTTCGCCCTATGCTCCGCGCTGGGGAGGATTTCATCGAGGCACAGATTTCCGAGCGTCAGTCGGCACCCGGGTCAAAGCTGTAACTGACGGCGTTGTAAATGGCACGGGAGACACGGATATCTGCTGTCCTGGGGCTTCTTTCGGTAAATGGATATTTATTGAACACAATAACGGTCTTTCCAGTACATATGCCCACCTCTCGCTTATATCTGTAAGAAAGGGCCAGAAGGTCGTACGGGGGCAGGTAATAGGCTATAGCGGCAATACGGGCTCATCCACGGGCCCGCACCTGCACGTGTCATTGTACGTATCCAGCGGGGTAAAAGTGGATTCTTTCCCAAGCAAGTCTTATCCCGGCAAAACTCTAATCCAGCCGATATCGGCGACGGAGGCCTATCTGGATCCGATGACATATTTGCCACCTCTTTAATTTGTATGGTAAAATGAATTTATGAACACAAAACAAGGCGGGTTTCTGGAGCTAATAATTTTCATCCTAGTCGCTCTGCTGATTATGAAATATTTTGATATCACCATATCCGAAGTCATCTATTGGTTCAAGTCGTTTTTTGCCAGCGTCTTAAGATAATGGAATGGAAAAATTTAAAAAAAAGCAAAAGGGGATAAGCATACTCGGAGTCCTCTTTTTGGCCGTGATTGTAATCCTGGTGCTTAGCTACTTTGATATTAGCATCAAAACCGTGGTGGAAAGCCCGGCCGGACAAGACAATATAGGATACGTTAAGGGCGGCACCAAAAATCTCTGGACCGAATATCTCCGGGAACCGGCCTTGTATCTTTGGAATGATATCTGGTTGGAATTATTTTGGCGGCCGTTTGTTGACAACATGGAGCGCATCCGCGATGGCCTACCGACTGACTTTGACAGAGCGGCGGAGAATCTGGAAATCATGCGATAATCTCAAATATCAGCAATAAAGCTATGTGCCGCATAATGTGGATAACTTCGTTTTACATATATTGTGCGAAGTACTATAATATTAAATATGAAGCAAAGAAGAAGCGCCGAGCCCCTTATCCACTATATCCTTCCCTTTCTGGATTACTGCGAAATTGAGAAAGGACTTTCTAACAATACTCAGCGTAATTACCGGCAGTATCTCGCTCTCTTTGAAGAGTGGCTCAAAAAAACTAATAATGAAAAACTCAAATCGTATGAACTGACGGCCGAGCATATCTGGGACTATCGCCTATACCTGGCCCGTACCTATAAGACCGCTACGGGCGCCTATCTCGGAAAGAAGTCGCAAAACTACTATCTCATAGCCCTGCGGGCCCTTTTAGACTTTCTAGCGGAGCGGGATATGGAGACCCTGTCCTCCTCTAAAGTAAAACTTGCTAAGCAGAAGACCGACGAGACGATCTCTTTCCTCGAGGCCCGCGACATAGAAGCTATGTTAAAGATTCCGGACACGGAAACGCCGGTAGGTCTGCGTGATCGCGCCATAATAGAACTCTTTTTTTCTTCCGGCATGCGTATCTCGGAGCTCGTGGCTCTCAATGCGGACCAAATGTCATTTTTGAAGGATAAAGACCCTAATCGTACCTTTGAGCTCTCTATCGTTGGCAAGGGCAAGCACGTGCGGACCATATTTATCTCGCCTCGTGCAGCCGGGTGGCTACGCACATACCTTGCATTGCGAAAAGATGTGCAGAAGCCGCTTTTCATAAATCACCGCGGCAAAGACATTGACGAAGACCACCGCCTCACTCCCCGTTCCATACAAATGATGATCTCGCGCTGCGCGATGCTTGCGGGAATTTCCAAAAAAGTGACGCCACACACGCTACGGCACACTTATGCTACAGACCTTTTGGGTCACGGAGCGGACCTACGTAGCGTGCAGGAGCTTTTGGGACACAAGAACGTGGCCACTACCCAGATATATACCCATGTAACCAATAAACGGTTAAGGGATATACATGAAAAATTCCATGGAGGAAAAGAGCTGGATAATAAGTAATTATGGCTACATTCGATAAAATTCGAGATATTTTCTATTCAGGTACGCACGCATTTCTGGGAGATCAGGATTCAATTTCCGAGATAGCTTTCCTGATTGATGAAAATTATCTATCGATTTCTGTTGTTGTCATAGCTTCTAAGGACGAATATAAATTTTTATTGAGTCGGCCAGATAAACTTAAAAAGATGTACGAAGCCGCGGGTGGTGGAAACACTCACATTGCTCTGAAAGTTTTAGCCCAAAAGTACCTAAAGCAAAATAGGCAATGCGAAAGCATATTTGAGCACCTTTTCTGTGGTTATTATCCCGATGTGCTTAGCGTTGACAATACCCTTGTTGTTGAGTGTGGCAATACTGGAAATCCGGAAAAGGTACTTGCTTATTTTAGAGAAGGCAACATAAGAGAATGCATTCAAGTCCCCTACCCCTCGCACGAAGACGGAGAAATAAAGGGTTATTCGTTTACCGCAAAAGATAATCTTAAAGAATTCCTGATTTTTCTGGAAAAAGAGAAGCGAGATAAATTCAAAAAGATATTTCTTGGCAGGGAATAAATAAAACCGCGACACGACTCTATTTTTAAAAATGGGCCTGGGCTTCCTCTTCCCTACAGGCTTAATCGGTTGTATAATTAATCCTATGAGATTCGAATATTCAGAATTTTTCCATATAAATCCTGACGGTTCGGTTCTTTCGGAGTTCCCCATAAGAATTTTAGGTACATATGTTACCGTGAATGCCGGAACGGTTTTCAAGCCCGGCGTTGCGTTTGAAGGTTTCGACATTCCAGCCCTCGCCGGCCACGACTTTAAAGCGACCATACATGAGGAGCACGGCGAAGAAGTCTTGGTAATAAGCAAATTCTATTGACTTTTAGCTATCGACAGGAACTCGAAAGCTCGTAGCCGGCGGCCTCGGCTTCTTCTCTGGTGTTGAACCAGATTTTATTTTCTTCTTTCAGAGACGCGCCGGCGGAACAGCCCACCGGATAATATTTTTTTCCGCGATTGGACGCGAAAAATTTTTTGCCCACAGTGGGTATTTCAGTTTTTTGCAAAACACTAGAAGGGTTTGTGGCGGATACGGCATTTGCCGGCTGATTTAAGACTTCGGGCGGATATTCTATTTTTATACCCGGCGAATCGCCTGCTCTGGACAATCTCCCCAATTCAAAAGAGCCGACGCCAACCAAGATTACAACCAACGCTATCAGGATGTCTTTCCCCTTTTCGCTTTCTAGGAGGCTCTTGATTTTATTCATGTTTTAGTATATATTTAATTACGTAATAGATTATGTAATCTATTACGTAATTTTATTTTAACATAAAAATATGGCGCATAGAAAGGCCGGCGGCACAGCTAAAAACTTAAGAGATTCCCAGCCCAAATACCTGGGCGTTAAGCTGGCGGACGGCCAGAGGGCTCAGGCGGGCTCTGTTATCGTGCGCCAGCGCGGCACGGTCATCCTGGCGGGCACGAATGTCTCCGTCGGCAAGGACCATACCCTCTTCGCTCTCAAAGACGGCACCGTCAAATTCGGCCAAAAACGCAAGCCATCCTTCCACGGCCGAACTTTGATCAAAAAAGTGGTGAGTGTAGTCTAACGAACTTGAATAAAAAAATCCTCTTACGGGGATTTTTTTATTCTCCTTCCACCACCAGTTTAAACGAGGATTTTTGGGTGCCGACTTTGAGGGGAATTTCAAACTCCCCTACTTGTTTGATGGGTTTTTCTAAAACGATGGACTCTTCGGAAATTTCGGCGTGATGTTCGGCGTGCATCGCGGCCACGATTTCTTTGGCGTGAATGCCGGAGAACAAGTGTCCCTGCT
>CAZPJV010000026.1:0-6582 GCA_964586975.1 uncultured Candidatus Saccharibacteria bacterium | reverse complement strand
GTTCTAAAAATCCGGCGCTGGCCGTCCTAAGCGGTATTTTGGGTGGCGGCATGAGTTCTCGCCTTTTTCAGAAGCTTCGCGAAGAGATGGGAGTCGGCTACTATGTGCGCGCTTACAATGATGCCTATACCGACCACGGCCTCTTTCAGGTTTCTGCCGGTGTGGATAATAAACGGATGACAGAGGTGATTCGGGCGGTAATTCTGGAATGCGAAAAATTAAAGAAGGAAAGAGTAAGCGTGGCGGAGCTGAATAAGGTAAAAGAATATCTCGTAGGCAACATGAAATTGTCGCTGGAGTCCAGCGACGACCGCGCCAATTTTTATGGCGGGGAAGAGATTTTGAAGCGCCGCGTTAAGACTCCGGAACAAAAAGCGCGAGAGATTCGGCGAGTGACCGCCGGGCAGATTCAGGCGTTAGCCCGAGATATTTTCCAAAACCGCGGACTCAATCTGGCCCTAATCGGCCCTTTCCGCGCCAGAGCCAAGTTTCTGAAACTTCTTCGATTCTAGTTTTTTAATTTAATCTATTCTATGCTATGATGTGCTTATGGCGGAAAACGGCCAACTCACCAGTCTTTCCATATCCACCGGCACGATGATTCGGGCCGCGCTGGTGCTGATTTCAATTTTTCTGCTCTGGTTCCTGCGCGACCTGTTGATGGTCGTCCTCACTTCCATTGTTATCGCCTCCTTTGTGGAATCGGCGGTGCCGCATCTGAAAAAAATCGGGCTGGGACGGGTCTGGGGAGTGGTAATCCTGTATGCCTTGACCCTGCTCTTTCTCGCCGGCCTGTTTTACCTTTTCGCTCCGCTTCTAATCACGGAAATTTACAACTTTTCCGCTTTCTTGTCTTCTTATATCCCGGGCGTTTCCTTCTTGGATTATTTCCAGAACGAGGCCTTCTCCGGCGCCAAAGAAATAGTGAGCTCCATTTCCGAAAACCTATCGCTGGCCTCGCTACTGTCCGTTTCCAAGGCCTTTATCTCCAATCTTTCCGGCGGATTCTTCGCCACTCTTGCGGTGGCTTTCGGCGGGGTTTTCAACTTCGTATTGATTGTCGTCATCTCCTTCTATTTAGCTATTCAGGAAAGAGGCATAGAGAACTTCCTGCGAATAATAGTGCCGATTAAATATGAAGGCTACGCCGTGGACCTCTGGAATCGTTCCAGCCGAAAAATCGGTTTTTGGATAAAAGGCCAAGTGGTGCTGGGGGTAGTGGTCGGGGTTCTTATTTATCTAGTCCTTTCCCTTTTGGGCGTTGAATACGCCTTGCTCCTGTCCATCATTGCGGGGATTATGGAAATGGTTCCCTACGGCATTTTAGTCGCCCTGATTCCGGCCTTTTCTTTCTCTTACATTTCCGGAGGTATTGCGAGCGCCCTGATGGTTGCCGGCGCCTACCTTATCATTCACCAGTTTGAAGTTTTTCTTTTCACGCCGCTTATTATCAGGCATGTGGTGGGCCTGTCGCCGGTAGTCATCATTCTCTCCGCTCTGGTCGGCTATGAACTCGGCGGATTCTGGGGGATTCTCCTGGCTATTCCCATCGCGGTAGTTGTCATGGAATATTTGGCGGATATAGAAAAAGATAAAATCTTGGCGCGCGCCGGAACAAATGAAAGCAAGTAAATGAACAAGCAGAAAAGTTTTTACATTACTACCACTCTGCCGTATGTAAACTCTGACCCGCATATCGGTTTTGCGCTGGAGCTGGTGCAATCCGACGCGATTGCCCGCTACCGGCGGCTTTTGGGCCAGGAAGTTTTTTTCAATACCGGCACGGACGAGCACGGCCAAAAGATTTTTGACGCGAGTCAAAAAGAAGGCGGCAATGTGGAAGCATGTGTAGACAAGTACGCGAACGAATTCAAAAAACTCGCCGCGGCTTTGAATATATCCAATGATGCGTTTATTCGCACCACCGAGGCGCGGCATATTTTGGCCGCGCAGGAAATATGGTGCAGGTGTGAACAGGCCGGCGATATTTATAAAAAATCTTACACGGGCAAGTATTGCGTGGGCTGTGAGGTGTTTAAGCCGGAAAAAGATTTGGATGCAACGGGGCGGTGTTTGTTGCACCCCAGTTTGGAGATTACAATTTTAGAGGAAGAAAATTATTTTTTCCGATTCAGTAAGTATCAGGAGAAATTACTTGAATATCTTTCGCGGCCGGGAGTGATAATCCCGGAATGGCGCCGGGAAGAAGCCATAAATTTCGTCAAAGGCGGGTTGGAGGATTTCAGCATCTCGCGAGAGAAAGAAAGATTAAGTTGGGGTGTGCCGGTGCCGGGCGACGAAACCCAAGTAATGTATGTCTGGTTTGACGCGCTGACTAATTATATTTCCACGCTCGGCTGGCCCGCCTCCGCCAGGGCTTCCACCGACGCTAAGGCTTTGGTGGACAAGTCGGCGGGCAAGCCCGATTTGTTCCAAAAATTTTGGACAGAGGGAGAAGTGGTGCAAACAGCGGGCAAGGACCAGATTAGATTTCAGTCGTTGATGTGGCAGGCGATGCTGATGTCCGCGGGTATAAAGAATACCGACAAGGTGGCATACCATGGCTTCATCACTTCCGGCGGGCAGAAAATGAGCAAGTCTTTGGGCAATGTCATTAATCCGCTGGAGTTGGTAAAGGAGTACGGCGCGGATGCGGTGAGATATTTTTTACTTCGCCATGTGAGCCCATTTGATGATAGCGACGTTACGCTTGATGGAATTAAAGAAGCGTATAATGCAAACCTAGCGAATGGGCTAGGGAATTTGGTTTCGAGAATTATGACTATGGCGGAAAATAATTTAGAAAGTCCCGTAGATATTCCAGAATTTAATTTTCATGAAAAATTTGTTAAATATACAGAAAGCTACAATTTACAAAAATCGTGTGAATTTATTTGGCTGGAGATTGGACTTAATGATATTGCCATTCAAGAGAATCAGCCATTTAAACTTCTTAAATCGAATCCAGAAGAAGCCAAAGAAATGATACAAGTTTTAGTTATAAGGCTATACGGGATTTCTAAATATTTAGAAATTTTTCTCCCCGAAACGTCACAAAAAATCCAAAAATTAATTAGGGAAAATAAAAAACCGGAGAGGCCAATATTTCCAAGAAAAGATTAATACCCCCACCCAACCCTCCCCCTACTTAGGGTGAGGGCTAAGAAATGAAGAAATACAAATTTTTTCTCCCCCTATGTAGGGGGAGGTAAGGAGGGGGTATAAAGCATAAAACATGTTTTTATACAACGACCCAAAATTAAAACCTAGGCGCAAAGAACTACGTCACGGTGAAACAAAGGAAGAAAAACTTTTATGGGCTAACTTGAGAAGAAAAAAGTTAAACTTTAAATTTACCCGTCAATATTCTGTTGGACCTTACATTTTAGATTTTTATTGTTCAGAGAAAAGAATAGCCATAGAGCTTGATGGTTCTCAACATAGAAATGATAAAGAATATGACCAGCAGAGGGACGATTATATGCTACTCAACGATATAAGAGTTTTGCGTTTTTGGAATAGGGAAGTTAATGATAATATTGATAAAGTAATAAATAAAATTGTTTCTGAATTAACCTCCCCTTATGTAAGGGGAGGCAGGAGGGGTTAAATCAAATATGAAATTTAAATACATCGACATCCATAGCCACGTGAACTTTTCCGCTTTTGATGCGGACCGGGACGAGGTGATGACTCGCGCGAAAGAAAACGACACCATTGTTTTTAATGTTGGCACCCAGATAGACACTTCACGCAAAGCGGTGGCAATGGCGGACAAATATGATAACGCTTATGCGGTTATTGGCTTGCATCCCATTCACACCGGCGCATCGTATCATGATATGAAAGAATTGGGTTCCGGCGGCAAAGAATTTACTTCGCGCGGGGAGATTTTTGACAAAGAAGAATACCGAAAGCTTGCCCGCCACAGGCGGGTGGTTGCAATCGGGGAATGCGGATTGGATTATTATCGCTGCGACGAAGAGTCTATTGAAAAACAAAAACAAGCCTTTATCGCGCAGATAGAACTTGCTAATGAATTTAATAGGCCATTGATGTTGCATATTAGGAATAATCCGGAAGATAAAACCAAGAACGCCTATTTTGATGTTCTGGACCTGCTGAAACAGCACGCCAAAATAAAGGGTGATGTGCATTTTTTCGCCGGCGGAGTCGCTGAAGCCAAGGCGTTCTTAGATTTTGGCCTTATGCTTTCTTTTACGGGGGTTATCACTTTCACGCACGATTATGATGAAGTTATTCGGAACACCCCGCTGGAGATGATTATGACTGAAACTGATTCGCCTTATGTCGCGCCGGTGCCTTACCGCGGCCAGCGGAACGAGCCGGTATATGTGCGCGAAGTGGTGAAAAAAATCGCCGAATTAAAAGGCCTGCCGGAAGCAGAGGTAGCGCAAGCCATAATCCAAAACGCCAAGCGAGTTTTCGGCATTTGATTTTTCCTAGTCGTTTTGCTAGTATGGAGTTCATGCAGGATGAAGAATTGAACGAAAAAAACACAGCCGAGCGAGTGTATGAACTTGGCTACCTCTTGGCGCCGACTATTTCCGAAGAGGATGTGCCCGCGGCCTTCGGCAACCTAAAGGAACTCATAATGTCTCTTCGGGGTGTCGGAATTGCCGAAGAAATGCCTAAACCTATCCAGTTGGCTTACCCCATGGCCAAGGTTATTTCCAATGTGCGTGAAAAATTCAACACGGCATATTTTGGCTGGATTAAATTCACGATGGAGACGGAGAAAGTTTTGGAGCTCAAAAAGAAACTTGAGCTTGACCCGAATCTTATAAGGTTTCTCATCCTGAAAACGGTTAGAGAAAACACCATTGCTTCCAAGCGGTTTATTCGCCCCGATGCGCGCCGGCGTCCGAAAGCGTTCAGAGAAGAGGGTGCGGAACCGTCGGTTCCCATCAATAAGGAAGAAATTGACAAGGAAATTGACGCATTAATAGCAAATTAACTTTAATCGTTATGTATCTGAACAAAGCAATGGTTATAGGTAATCTGACTCGCGACCCGGAACTTCGCTCTCTGCCATCGGGCGTAAAGGTTTGCTCATTTTCTTTAGCGACTAATCGCGTCTGGAAAGACAAGAACGGCGCGCGGCAGGAATCCACCGATTATCACAATGTGGTGGTGTTCGGCCGCCAGGCGGAGACCGTTGCCCAATATATGAAAAAGGGCAGCTCCATTCTGGTGGAGGGCCGAATGCAGACCCGGAGCTGGGACGACAAAAACACCGGCGAGAAGAAATACCGCACGGAAATAGTTGCCGACCGCACGCAGTTCGGACCTAAATCCGGTGGCGCCGGATTTACCCCGAGCAAAGCCGAGGGGCAAAAAGAAAAGGAGCCCGAGGAAACAGATACCATAGAATATCCGGAAGAAGATATCAATCCGGAAGACATACCATTTTAATAGTTAATTAGGCATTAGGCCCCAGGCGCTAGCAAATTCCAAGCTAAAGCCTAACTGCCTAAAGCCTAGAGCCTAAACAATGAAGCAAGATTATTTTTCAGCCAACAATATAAAATACATAGATTACAAGGATGTGGAAATTCTGAAAAAGTTTCTGAATCCCAGCGGCAAAATCGTGAGCCACAAAAGAAGCGGAGTAACTTCAAAGAATCAGCGCGCCTTGGCGGCGGCGGTCAAGCATGCTCGTTTTATGGGTCTCTTGCCGTTTGTAGTTAAATAACCCCTACCTAACCTCCCCCTTACATAAGGGGGAGGAAAAAGAAGGGGGTTAAACTCTTTCCACGTATTCTCCCGTCTCGGTATTGACCCGGATAGTGTCGCCTTCGCTGATGAACATCGGCGCGGTGATAGTGGTACCGTTTTCCAGCGTGATGATTTTATTGCCGCCCTTGGAGGTGTCGCCGCGAACCGCCGGCGGAGCGTCTTTGACCTTCAATTCCATTTTAATCGGTAAACTGATTTTGATTATTGTTTCCTTATCATCGTTGTCCCAGACCAGCGCCGTAACATTGCTGTTTTGTTTGAAGAATTTGCCGGTGGTGCCTATGAGCGCTTCATCCAATTTGAACCTCTTGCTTTTGTCTGCCGGTTCGCAAAACCAGAATTCTCCCTTATTGTGATATAGAAAAGTAATTTCTCTCTTGGATATGTCAGCTTCCTGCGCCGATTCCGACACGTGAAAAGTGGCCGCGAAGACTTTTCCAGAGATTAAACTTCGGAGCTTCACTTGGTTTTGTGGTTTCCTCTGCTGGGTGCGCGCCACATGCGATTCCACTACTTCGCACGGCTCATCGCCGTGAATAATTATTTTTTTCTCGCGGATTTCGTTGTATTCCAGTTGAGACATACAAAAAACATCCTATCAGAATAATTTTTAAAATCAACTTTTTATTTTTTACGCCTCCTCTTTGAACTTCTTCCTGATTTCTTTCAAGATTTGCTCCGCGACTTTTTTATTTTCTTTCAGGAAGGTGCGGGTATTGTCGTAACCCACGCCGAGTTTTACTTTCTCGCCGTTCTCCGGTTTGTAAAAATAAGAATTGCCCGTCTTTTCCACCAGCTTCCATTTCTCGCCGAGGGCCATAA
>CAZPJV010000025.1:0-7572 GCA_964586975.1 uncultured Candidatus Saccharibacteria bacterium | reverse complement strand
AAACCCGGTTCGGTTTCTCCAAAACCGCGATGCCCAATCTTTCATAACCCGGGTCTATGCCTAAAATTTTCATACATTACATTTTATCACCTTTTATTTTTTAATCCCTCCCGACCTCCCTTTGTCAAGGAAGGAGAAAAATATGTCCCCTTGATAAAGGGGACTACAGGGGATTGTTAATAACTCCCCTTGCAATTCTTATATATATATCGCACCATTACTATATCGAGACCATGCGTAAGCATGTGTTCTCGATAGGGGCTATCGCCCCACTAGGGTCGCCGCGACGCCGGCGACCGACAAGTTCTTTGTCCCGGGGAAATCGCCAGTCGCCGACTGGCAAAAAGACAAGGAGGTGTACCATGAAACACACCACCCCCATGACCCATTCGCCGCCCCAGTCGAAGCCGAACGCGACGATCTCGCCCCCGGCCATGCAGCCGGCGAGGACGAAGGCTTCGATGGCATCCAAGCGAACGACCCGGTAGTTCCCTGCACAGGGGACACGCCGGGAAACTCTGGGGGACTCTACGGAGTCCCCCAGTATAAATCCAAAATCTTCGGATTTTGGAAAACATCTTTATCAGAGTCGTTTGTATAAGACTCAAAAAGAGCATCAAGCGGCTCTTTAATTTTTATCTAGAATTAAAGCAACCGATTCTTTTTCAAATCAAAACCCAGATGCTCGTAGGCTTTATTAGTTGCCACGCGGCCGCGGGGAGAACGCTCCAGGAGGCCGAGCTGGAGGAGATAGGGCTCAATCACTTCTTCCACCGTGGCTTCTTCTTCGGACATCGCCGCGGCGATGGTTTTGAGGCCGACAGGACCGCCGTTAAATTTTTCAATAAGCACTTCCAAGAACTTTCTATCAGAAGAATTCAAACCAATTTCATCCACGGCGAGCATTGCAAGGGCTTCCCGCACGGTTTTTTTATCTAGAGCTTTTTTACTTACTTGCGCATAGTCCCGCGCGCGCTTTAAAAAGTAGTTGGCGGTGCGCGGAGTGAAGCGACTGCGCTTGGCGATTTCGTTCAGCGCTTCTTTTTCCAGTTCGGCTTGCAAAAGTTTGCTGGAGCGTTCAATAATTTTTTCAATTTCTTCGGGGGAATAAAATTCCAGGCGAAAGACGCCGCCGGAAAAGCGCGAGCGCAAGGGTGAAGACACCAGGGCGACGCGCGTGGTCGCGGCGATTAAAGTGAACGGCGGCAAGTCCAGCTGGATGGTGCGCGCGGAGGGACCTTTACCGATAATTATGTCTAACACGCCGGATTCCATCGCCGGATACAAAATTTCCTCCACCATTTTGTTGAGCCGGTGGATTTCGTCTATGAAAAGAATATCACCGGGCGAGAGGTTGGTCAGAATGGAAGCCAGGTCACCCACTTTTTCAATCGCGGGCCCCGAAGTTATTTTCATCTGCTTGCCGGTCTCTTTAGCGATAAGGTGGGCGAGGGTGGTCTTGCCCAAACCCGCGGGTCCGTAAAACAGGATATGTTCCGGGATGTGCCCGCGCTCGGCCGCCGCCCGCAGGAGGATTTTGACGTTATCCTTGATGTGTTTTTGGCCGACATACTCCTCCCAACGAGTCGGACGGAGGGTTTGGTCTAAATAGACGTCGTTCCCATTTTGGGGTTTTTCCTGCCTTGTTTTATCTGCAGTTTTTGCGGTTTTCCTTGACATTAATTTAAAAATATGCTATACTTGATTTAGAGTGGATTTATCAACACAGTATCCACTCCGTAGTCCACATTATAGCACTTGCCTGCTGCAGGGGCATAGTAAAATTAGTGGAGGTTCTTTTTAAGCCCGCTTCGCATAAAGCTACGGCGAGGCAAAGAAGGCATTAATCTCTAAGCGATCAGCCACCGGTTATACAGAATTGCGTAGGACGTTCTGGTACTATTTATAGTCCACTGGGGCCATCCTATAATATTTTGTTACTTCCGGAACCAAGTTCTGGAAGGATTGTTTAGAGATTAATGCTTTTTTATTCCTCGTTTAGATCCACCACGCTGGCCACTTCTTCAAAGCTGGTGATGCCGGCGAGCATTTTGACTACGCCGTCCTGGCGCATGGAAAGTACCCCTTGGACGCTGGCGACTTTTTTGATTTCGCGTTCGCTGGGGTTTTCCGGAATTATTTTTTCTATGGCCGCATCGGTTTTAATGGCTTCAAAGATACCGATGCGCCCCTTGTAGCCGGTACTGTTGCATTTGTCGCAGCCCGGGGCGGTCCAGAGCCGGAAGTCCGCCGTGTCGGCGATTTTATAATTGGCAATATTTTTTCCCTCCGCTTTCATCCCCGCGAGGATGGCTTGGATGGTTTTGGCTTGTGCCGGCGTAGCGGGAGATTCCTTTTTACACTCTTTGCAAAGTTTGCGCACCAGGCGCTGGGCTAGGGAGATGGAAAGCGCCGATACCAGAATTTTCGGATTGACCCCCAAGTCAATCAGGCGGGGAATGACCCCGGCGGCATTGTTGGTGTGCAGGGTGGAAAAAACCATGTGCCCGGTGAGCGCGGACTGCACGGCAATGGCCGCAGTGTCGCCGTCGCGGATTTCACCGACCATGATTACGTCCGGGTCCTGACGCAGAGCGGAACGCAAACCCTCCGGAAAAGTGTAGCCCCGCTCCTCGTTTACTTGCGTTTGAGTGATACCCTTCAAATGATATTCCACCGGGTCTTCAATAGTGATGATTTTTATTTCCGGAGAGTAAATTCGGCGCAAGAACGCGTAGAGCGAGGTCGTTTTGCCGGAGCCGGTCGGGCCGGTGACCAAAATCAAGCCGTTGGGTTTGGCGATTTCTTCCTGAATAATACTAAAAAGATAAGTTTCAATGCCCAGTTCTTCCAATTCCACTTGCAGCGACCGGGGGTCCAGGATACGGAGCACGATGGATTCGCCATACGCCCCCGGAATCATGGAAGCGCGGATGCTTATTTCTTCCTCGCCCTCCTCAATATTAAAGCGGCCGTCCTGGGCGATGGTGGAAGTGAGTTTCATGCCGGAGAGAAGCTTGACCCGCGAATTGAGCAGGCGATAGACGTCCAAGCCAAAGAAGTTCACATCCTGGAGCACGCCGTCCAGGCGCAGGCGGAGCCGCCCGCGGGATTCTTCCGCCTCAATATGGACATCGGAAGCTTTGATGGCGATGGCGCCCGCCAGCACTACTTCCAGCAGGCGGGAAATTTTGTGGATTTTGTTGCCTTCCAGGGCGTCCGTTACCATCGCCTGAATGTCCTGGATTTTTTGGATTTTGCTGGCGGTTTCCCGCAAGACCTCGCCGGAGATGTCAATGCCGCCGACCATGGAACTCTCCGCCATGGAAATTTCTTTGTAGCGGTCCCAGACCTTGTTTAAGCTGGCGGTGGAAGCCATATAGAAAACCGGCGTCAAATTCCTCCGGGCCACATCATCCTTCAGCCGATTTAACAGGTCGTCCGAAGGCGAATGCACGGCGATGAAGATATTCTTGCCGAAGAGCTTGAAGGGCGCCACGTTCATTTCCCGTGAATCTTTTTCGGAAATCGCCCGCAGGGCTTCATTGTCTATGCCTACGCGATAGAGGTCAATGTAGGGCAGGCCGTATTTTTCTTCCGCGAGGGTTTGGACGAGTTCTTCTTCTTCGCGCTTACGCAAGTCTTCCAGCTGTTTGTTCTGCTTTTCTTCGTCAAAAGAGGTCATTATGCTAGATTATATACTATGCGGAAGATTTCTAGAAGCACAAAAGACACGATCGAAATAGCTAGGATGTTCCTGCGGGGAATACTAACGGATAAAAAACCTACCCGCGCGCGAGTGGTTGGCCTCTCGGGCAATCTGGGCGCGGGCAAGACGGCATTTGTTAAAGCGGTTGCGAAAATTTTAGGAGTAAGGAGCACAGTCAACAGCCCGACTTTTGTGATTATTAAAAAGCATTTAATCAGAAAAAAAGGGCCGCATAAATTTCTTTTTCATATAGACGCGTATAGATTGAACAAAGAAGAAGAATTAGTGGCTTTGGGTTGGCGAGAAATTTTAAAAGACCCCAGAAACCTCATTTTTATTGAGTGGCCCGAAAATATCCAGAAGGTCGTGCCGCGCGGCGCCAAAAAAATTAGTATTTTTCATCACCCAAACGGCCACCGGCGATTTGAGATATAATTGATTAATGAAACAGGACCGCCGAAAACTCGTGCTCCTGGACGCGCATGCGATTATTCATCGCGCCTATCACGCCCTGCCGGAATTCACTTCCAGCCGCGGCGAGCCGACCGGCGCGCTCTACGGTCTGGCCAGTATGCTGATTCGGATTATTGCCGACCTGAAGCCGGATTACATCGCCGCCTGCTATGATTTGCCGCAAAAAACCTTCCGCCACGAAGCCTACCAGGGCTACAAAGCCACCAGGGCCAAGGCGGACGAGGCGCTGGTGGCCCAGCTTAAAGAATCGCGGAAAATTTTTGAGGCCTTTAATATCCCTATTTACGACGCACCCGGGTTTGAGGCGGATGATGTTTTGGGCACGATAGTTTATCAATATAAAAAAGATAAAAATCTGAATATCGTCATCGCCTCGGGAGATATGGACACCATGCAGCTGGTGGACGACAAACGGGTGCAAGTTTACACGCTCAAAAAAGGCATCAACGACACCATAACCTATGACGAAGAAAAAGTCATAGAAAGATTCGGATTCAAGCCGGGGCTTCTGCCGGACTACAAGGGTTTGCGGGGCGACCCCTCCGATAATATTATCGGAGTCAAGGGCATCGGCGAGAAAACGGCGCAGACACTGATTCTAAAATTCGGCACCATTGAAGAAATTTACAAGAAATTAAATAAAGACGGGCAAGTGTTTGAGAAAGCCGGCGTGAGCCCACGCATGATTGAAATTTTAAAAGATAACGAGGAAGAGGCGCTGTTTTCCAAAACTCTGGCGACTATCCGCACCGACGCGCCGATAAGCTTTGAATTGCCCGAAAAAACTTTTTGGCAGAGAGCCGATAAAGCAAAAATAGAAGAAGTTTTTAAAACATTTGAATTTAAAAGCTTAATTTCCAGGCTGGGAAATTTTTTTAATAAAGATAGTTCTGGTAGTAGCAAAGACTCGTCCGCGCAGGTTCCGGCCCAAGAGCTGCAAGAAACCAGCGTCGCGCTGTGGCTCGTCAATTCCGACATTTCTGCTCCTAAACTGGAAGACATTCTTGACTTTGCAAAAACAAAGTCTTTTGAAGAAGCGCGCCGAGTTATTTTCAGAAAATTGGAGGCGGACAAACTGGGAAAAGTTTTTGAGGAAATTGAAAAACCGATTATACCCGTGGTTAGGGGCATGGAAGACTACGGCATCTTGATAGATAAAAGATATTTTGAAAAACTGTCCGGAGAGTATCATAAAGAGCTTGATGTCTTAATTAAGAAAATCTACAAAATGGCCGGCGCGGAGTTCAATCTCAATTCCCCGAAACAACTGGGCGAAGTCTTGTTTGGCAAACTGGGCCTGAAATCCAGCCGCAAAAGCGCCGGCGGGGCGCTTTCCACCCGGGTCTCGGTCTTGGAAGAGCTGGCTGGCGAGAATTTAATTATTGACGAAATTCTGGCCTATCGCGAACTGCAGAAACTTCTTTCCACCTACATTGATGTGATTCCGAAAATGGCGGGCGAGGACGGGCGCTTGCACGCGCGCTTCTTGCAGAACGGCACGACCACGGGACGGTTTTCTTCCCAGGACCCAAATTTACAAAACCTGCCGATAAAATCGGAGCTGGGCCGGCGCATTCGCGGCGGATTTATCGCGCCGCCGGGCAGCCAGTTGGTTGCCCTGGATTACAGCCAGATTGAACTTCGGGTCGCCGCGATGCTCTCGGGCGATAAGAAAATGACCGCGCTCTTCCGCGAGCGCAAAGACATTCACGCCAGCGTGGCCTCCTTTGTGTTCGGCGTGCCGTTGGAAAAAGTGAGCGCGGAGATGCGCCGGCAGGCGAAAGTCATCAATTTCGGCATCATTTACGGCATGGGCGTGAATGCTCTGCGGAGAAATCTCGGCGGCCCCGCCGGTGGCGGGGCAAGTACCCGCGCGGAAGCGCAGAAATTTTACGACAATTATTTTAATCAATTCTCCGGCGTGCGGGATTACTTGGAAGAAGTCAAAACTTTCGCGAAGCAAAATAAATATACCGAGACACTCTTCGGCCGGCGGCGTTATTTCCCGAATATTAATTCCCGGATTCCGTTTTTGCGCAGTATGGCGGAGCGCACCGCGACTAACGCTTCCATCCAAGGCACGGCGGCAGACATCATCAAGCTGGCCATTCGGTTTGCCAATGAAGATTTGCAAAAAGCCGGAATTTTAGAAAAAGTTCACCTGGTGCTTCAGGTGCACGACGAACTGGTGTATGAGATTGAAGACGGCACGCTTAAAAAAGCCGGGGAGATAATAAAAAACGCGATGCAGGATGTTTTGTTGCGGTCTTATCTGCGCTACAAAACCGACATCCCGCTGGAAGTGCACGAGGGCTCCGGGCAAAACCTGGGGGCAGTCAAATAGGGGAGTTTGTGGTATAATCTTACATTATGTGGGGTGGCGGGAAAATGGACCCAAAAAGAAAGAGCGTGCATCGGGTGCTGGCGCACTCGTATTTTACAACGATGGTCTTTTTCTTGCTGGGTGCCTCTTTAGATATAATTTTTGGCCTGAAAATTCTGGATACCGCGATTATCTCGCCGGCGGGCCTGGCCTTCCTCGTGGTCGGCACCGCGCTCATCGTTTGGGCGCAGCACTCTTCGCACAAGTTCAGCAAAGAGAATTTGGAGCCGGACAGTTTTCGCCGCGGGCCCTATCGCTACACGCGCAACCCGACTTACTGGGGGCTGTTTCTGGTTCTGGTCGGTTTCGGTCTGGCTTGGAACGCGGTGTTTGTGATTGCGTTTACGATTGTTTCTCTTTTTGTCACCAAAAAAATATTTCTGAAGCAGGAAGAGGAGATTCTGGCGGAAAAATACGGAGCTCCGTATCTGGAATATAAACAATCCACCCGGATTTAATTTATGCTTTATTTATTTTCCGGCGACGATACCGAAAATAAGCTGGTGGCTTACCAAGAGTTTCTGAAAACTCTTCCGGAAGAAACACCGGTTTTTTTCATCAACAAAAATGATTTTGACCCCGCGCAAATGGAGAGTTTTTATTCCGGCGCCTCGCTTTTTTCGGCCCGGCTGGCGGTGGTCCTGCGCGATATTTTAGCGGAAGAGGAAATTCAGGAGTTTATTTTAAGCAAACTCCCGCTCTTGAGCGAATCAAACAACATTTTTATTTTTATAGAGGGCAAATTAAAAAAACCCATTTTAGACGCTTTTAAAAAAGCCCTGCCCGCCCTCCCGAGTGGTCGGGAACAGGCGGGGCGGGCGGAGCTCAATATTTTTGAAGAGAAGCTTGTCCCGTCCGGCGGCGGGAAGAAATTTGATAATTTTAAAATAGCCAACGCTTTTGCCGCCAAGGATAAATTTCATACCTGGCTGTATTTCCGGCAGGCGGTGGAGCAAGGCACGGAGCTGGAACCGCTGGCGGGCGTTCTTTTTTGGAAAATCAAAGA
>CAZPJV010000024.1:4777-7949 GCA_964586975.1 uncultured Candidatus Saccharibacteria bacterium | reverse complement strand
TAGACAAGGGCATTATATACTTGTTTTCCAAATGCACAAAATATCATGAAAGAAGGAACCCTTTTCAGCCCTGGTAGAGTTAGAGAAACGGTAACCTTAGAAAATTTGGAGTTTAAGCTTCCAAAACTTGGAACCGAGCAAAAGCCAGGCAATACTAGCATAGAGGAGTTTGATGTTGTTTTTAATAATATACCCGTTCGGGTGTCTATACTGAGCCACAGTTTTTTTGATACGGATAGAAGAGAACTCGCAGCGAAAACGACAATTTCTGTATCTTTGAGTTCCAGTCTGGACCGTTCGGCAATTATTTTTATAGATATAAAACAGCTTGGCAAAGAACTATATGAAGGAAAAACTAACGTAATCAATTTTGATTCTAGTCAAAAACCCAAAACCGAACGTCAGTTGCAAGGTATCGGGCGAGCGTTGTGGGAACTATCGCTTAAAATTATACAAAGGTATGCGGATGCGTTAAAATCTCAAGTCGTTCACACAGTGCAACGGGATCCGATAATGGGTTTAGATGATGAGAAATGGGAAGAGTTATTTTTACCGCTTTTAAGAAAGTACGGATACAAACGTTCGGGTGTAGACACTTGGGAGAAAACCTATTTACCCGAAGAAGAATAATTTTTATTCTGGGGCAATTCTTCTTTAATCTCCTTGGCGTGGTCTATGAATAGGATACCTTCCAGATGGTCGGTTTCGTGCTGGAAAATTTGAGCTAATAATCCCGAGGCGCCGCGGGTGAACTTTTTGCCGTTCTCATCATAGGCGACAATCGTCGCTTTCTTGGAGCGCAAAGACTTGCCGTAAAGCCAGCGGACAGACAGGCAGCCTTCCGGCACCCATTCTTTTTCACGCGAGAGTTTGGAAATTTTTGGGTTGATGAAAATTAGGTTTTTCACTCGAGAATCTTTCTCTGCAGGGTCTTTCTTGAAAATTTTTCCGGAAACCAAAAAAATCCGGAGCGAGTATCCGATCTGCGGCGCGGCCAGAGCTACGCCGTCATCCTGACTCTGGAGCGCGGCGGACATTTCTTTCAGTATTTTTTTTATTTTCGGAGTTTTTATTTCCGTTGCAGGCACTGCCGCGGCCACTTTACGTAGCACCCGTTCCTTTTGCTGAAGAATTTTTTTTGCCATCACTACTTAAGATTTTTCAGGTAATCCAAAAGCTTTGTAAGTTTTACCGTATCTTGAGACCGATTGGACATGTCGCGCACAATGACGGCGTTTTCCAGCGCCTCTTTGACTCCGAAGATGATGGCGTAGGGAATGGCCAGGCGTTCGGCGATGGCCAGCTGGCTGCCGAGGCTGTCTTTGGAAAGCGACTGCGCGATGGGGATGTGGGCTTTTCTCAAAATTTCAATTACGTTCAAGCTTTTTAATTTCGCGTCCGCACCGAGCTGGATGAAATATATTTTCGGCTTTTTCAGGATGCGGGGCGAAAGTTTTTTATACCACGGGGCGGCGATGATGCGGTCCACGCCGATAGAAATGCCTACCGCCGGCACATCGCGCTTGCCGCCCACCTGGCGCGCCAGATAGTCATAGCGCCCGCCGCCGGCCAGCGCCAAGGGTTCGCCGTCCTCGTCACCGGCTTGCTCAATAATTTCAAAAACCGTGCGGGTGTAATAAGAAAGCCCGCGCACCAAGTTTTTGTTTATGCTGTAGGGAATGTCCATTTCTTCCAGATATTCCAGAACTTCTTTGAAGTGCTTTTTACACGAAGCGCACAAGAAAGAAATAGAATCCGGCGCGCCCTCGTTTATTTCTTTGGTTTTCTCTTCTTTGGAATCCAGAATGCGCAGGGGATTGGTTTTTAGGCGTTCGCGGTCCACTCCCGGCAAGCTGTGCAAATGTTTTTTGTAATAATTCGCCAGCTCTTTTAAGTAAGCGTTGCGGCATTCTTTGTCGCCGATGGAATTTATGTCTACCGAGAGCTCGCTGGCGCCCGCTTCTTCCAAAATGCACATGCCGGCGCGAACGCACAACGCGTCCAAAATGCTTTTGTCGCTCCCGAGGCAGTCCAGGTCAAACTGGTAAAATTGCCGGTAGCGTCCGCGCTGCGGCTTGTCGTGCCGGAAGACCGGACCGTATTGATAGAACAATACCGGCTGGGGCTGGTTCTGCATGCCGTGTTCCAGATAAGCGCGCATCAGGGGCGCGGTGTGTTCCGGCCGAAGCGCCAGATGGTCGCCGCCCTTGGTCTTGAGGTTGTAAATTTCTTTGTCCACTATGTCCGTGCCCTTGCCGATGCCGCCGGTAATCAAGTCTTCATGCTCCAGCATGGGGGTTTCTATCGGCTTAAAGCCGTAGTACACCGCTACTTCTTGCGCCTTTTCAAAAAATCCCTGAAAAGCGTAATACTCCTCGTTCATCAGGTCCCGCATGCCCCTGGGAGATGATAGCTCGGCTGATTTGCTCTTGATAGACCGCGCTGTTTTTTTCATAAAATTATTCCGTCGCTTGGTAATTACCCGGTAAAACATTTATTTTGTCAAAAGGCAGGAGACGTATTAGCGCCCTGCCCGTTATGAGCTCTTGGTTAACGGCGCCCCAGTACCGCGAGTCAGAACTGGCGCCGCGATTGTCGCCCATCACGAAGTATTCATTGTCTTTGAGTTCAAAATGGGTTTCATTATCGCCATATTTTTTTACAAAGGGTTGTTCTAAAACAACCCCCCCTTTATTTTCGCTGTTGATTATGGTCACAGTAGTGCCGTTAATATTCACTGTTTCCTTCGGCAGGCCGATAATTCTTTTTATGAAAAACTTTTTCGGGTCGGCTGGGTAGCGAAAGACCACAACATCGTAACGCTCCGGCGTGCCGAGCGCGTAGGAAATCTTATCTATGATGAGGTAGTCGCCGTTTTCAAAAGTGGGGGACATGGATGAGCCGGCAACGATGAAGGGTTCGGCGACGAAGGCGCGAATCGGCACGACAATAATGAGCGCCAAAAACGCGAAACGCACCAGTTCCCAAAATGATTGCCAACCTGATTTTTTCTCTTCCATTTACACACTATAACATAAAAAGTCCTTGACGTCATAGGCACTTTTGTTTTATTATCAAATATATGAAGTTGGTCGTAGGTTTGGGCAATCCGGGCGCAGAGTATGAAAAAACGCGGCATAACACTGGCCGTATTTTAGTGAGTTTGATTCAG
>CAZPJV010000024.1:1261-4677 GCA_964586975.1 uncultured Candidatus Saccharibacteria bacterium | reverse complement strand
GCGAATTCAAAAAATCCGAATTGGAAACCATCAAAAAACTTTCCAAAAAAGTCACCGAAGCTGTCAATATGATCTTTACTGAAGGTTCAAGCAAGGCTATGAGTATATTTAACAACTGAAGCAAAGACCTGCCCGCAATGCTAAAGCATAGCTTTTGCAGGCGGGAAAAGCGATGAGTTTGTATAATTCTTAACCCCCTAAATCCCCCTTGTCAGGGGGACTTTATGAATAAATATAAATTTATTCCCTACGATAAAAAACTTGTTTTAAGAGCGAGAGAATTACGTAAATCAGAAACCGTGGCGGAGAAAAAATTCTGGGAAAAAGTTATAAAAGACAAAAGATTAGCACATTTAAAATTTACTCGCCAGAAGCCCATCGGGAACTTTCTTGTTGATTTTTATTGTGCAAAATATAAACTTGCCATTGAAATTGATGGAGAAGTTCATAAATACCAATTTGAACGGGATTTAGAAAGAGATAATATTTTGAAACAAAAATTTGGAGTAAAAGTTTTAAGGTATAAAAATAAAGAAGTTTTGAATAATCTTGATAAAGTGTCAATGAATTTATTTCAACTTGTCCAAAACCTGACGCTTCAAATTTGATAAGAGTTTTGGAAATAAATTTTTACCTTTATCGGTCGTTATTCTATCAGCTAATTTGTTTTCCCATAAACTAATCATTTTTATAAAACTTTCCGGCTGATATTTTTCTTCTAAGTGTTCAATACATAATTTACTTAGATTGTCTGCGTCAACCACAATTGCCTCGTCGTCTTTGTTTGCTTTATGTAAATCTGCGGCTTTTACTAATCTTTGTATAGTAATAATTTCTTGTTTCGCAAGGTTAAGTTTTATGAGTACTTCATTAACCAGTTTTTTAGAGTTTTTATTTGCCCTTATTTCTAGTTTAAGCATTTCTTCCAAGTCTAATTTCCCCTTTGGAGCAATCCCTGACCAGCCAATATCGTGAACATATGCAGCCATTATGAGTAAATGTAAGTCATTTCTTTTTTCTCCTAATATTTTTACCCATTTTACTACCCTTAGTGTGTGTTTCCAATCTCCAGCTCTGGCTGTCTTAAAATAAGGTTTAGTGGTTTCTTTTATATTTTTTTCATTAAATTTCATAATTTTCCCCCTGACAAGGGGGCTAGGGGGTTTGTAATTTTTTTAAATCTCCTTGACCGCTTCAATGATGATGCTTTTGTCGCCGTTGCGGTTGGAAACTTTACCGGAGAAGGCGATGCATTTTTGCGGCTGGAGAATTTCTACCGAATTTTGGAAGATGGACGGGAAGGCTACCGCTTCTATGGAGTCGGTCAGGTCGGCGATTTTCAAGAATGCCATGCGCTCGTTATTTTTGGTAATGACCACCCGCGCGGTTTCAATGATACCGCCGATGGTAACCGGCATGCCGTTGCTCAATTCTTCTTTTATTTTTTTGATATTTATTGTTCGCTTGTCCAGCTTGTCCCGCAGGCGGTCCAACGGATGGCCGGAAATATAGAGGCCGAGCAATTCTTTTTCCCAAGCGAGTTTTTCTGTCTGCGTAGCGTTCGTGCCGGGTTGCAATTTGAATTCCGGCGCTTGCACAGCCGTCGCGCCGCCGAAGAGGGAAGTTTGATTTTCGTTCTGTTTGCCACCTTCATGATTGTACGCGAGCATAGCTTCCAAGTTCGCAAGAAGTACTCCGCGATCGCCCCATTCGTCCATCGCCCCGGATTTTATCAGCGATTCCATTGATTTTTTGTTCAGATTTTTATGCTGGATGCGATCCAAGAAGTCGGTAATTGATTTAAATTTGCCATTCTCTTTGCGTTCCGCGATAATCGCGTCCGCGATGTCGGTGCCGAGATTTTTAATGGTGTAAAAACCGAATCTTATTTTTTCACTTTTATTGTCTTTGCCGATGGGAATACTTCGATCTTGTGGCAAGCAGGAAAAACCGCCGTAGCTTTCGTTGATATCCGGTGGCAGCACCGGAATTTTCATATTTTTACATTCTTCAATTATCTGCGCGACTTTTTCAATGTCGCCGGACTCCGCGGTCAGAATCGCGGTCATATATTCCAGCGGGTAATGCGCTTTCATATAAGCGGTTTGATAAGCGACCTTGCCGTAAGATGCCGCGTGCGCTTTGTTAAAGCCATAGGCCTGGAAGGGCTCAAATAGTTTCCAAAGTTTTTCGGCGAACTCCGGCGTCTGGCCGTTCTCAATAATGCCCTGCGTAAATTTTTCTCTCTGGGCTGCCATCTCTCGCGGAATTTTCTTGCCGACTGCTTTGCGGAATTTATCCGCTTCCTCCCAGCTGTAGCCAGCGAGCTCAATGGCGCAGAACAGCAGGTCATCCTGATAGACAATAAGACCGTAGGATTCGCCCAGGAATTTTTTCATCCGCGGGTCCATATATTTGACCAATCGGGGATTGTGCTTGCGCTTGATGTATTCCGGAATGGTTTCCATCGGACCGGGGCGGTAGAGGGCGACCATGGCGTTGATGTCGTGAATGGAACTGGGCTTCAGCTCTTTTAAGTATCTGGTCATGCCGGCGCCGTTGAGCTGGAACAGACCCTCGGTTTGTCCATTAGCTAAAAGCTGGAAAGTTTTTTTATCGTTGAGTGGGATGCGGTCTATATCAATATTGATATCGTAAAATCTTTTTACCAGCCGCACCGCGTCCGCCAGAATGGCCAGATTGCGAATGCCGAGAAAGTCAAACTTCAAAAGCCCCGCGTCTTCCGCGCTATACATGTCGTATTGGGTGATGATTTTGCCGCCTTTGGGGTCAAGCTGGGTCGGCATATATTCGTAAATGGGCTTGGGCGCGATAACCACGCCGGCGGCGTGCACAGAAATGTGCCGGACACAGCCCTCCAATTTTTTTGCCAGGTCCAAGATTTCTTTCGTATCTTTTTCTTTTTCATAAGCATCCTTGAGTTCCGGCACGATTGCCATCGCATGGTCTATGGTCATGGGCATGCCCTGCGCGCCCATTGGAATCATTTTGGAAATCCGATCGCCCACGCTGTAAGGAAAGGCCAGAGCGCGAGCGACGTCGCGCACCGCCCCGCGGGCCATCATGGTGCCGAAAGTTCCAATTTGCGCCACTTTGTCTTCGCCGTATTTTTGTTTGACATACTCAATCATCTCGTCCCGGCGGTTGTCGGCGAAGTCCATGTCAATATCCGGAGCCGAAGGCCGGAAGGGGTTGAGAAATCTTTCAAAGGGGAGCTTGTATTCTATGGGGTCTATGTTAGTAATGCCCAAGAGGTAGGTAACCATGGAGCCCGCGACCGAGCCACGAATGGCCGTGAGAATGCCGTTCTTCTTGGCGTAATCCAGCAGGTCGTCCACCACCAAGAAGTAAGGCGCATAACCCTTATCAAAAATTATTTTTAATTCGTATTCAAT
>CAZPJV010000024.1:0-1161 GCA_964586975.1 uncultured Candidatus Saccharibacteria bacterium | reverse complement strand
CCAAGAAGTAAGGCGCATAACCCTTATCAAAAATTATTTTTAATTCGTATTCAATTCGTTCTTTAATTTCCGGCGTTTCCTTCATTCCTAAATTTTTCAGTCCGGCGTAAGTCAGCTCGCGCAGTTTCTCGTCGTAAGTTTTGCCTGCCTCCACTTTAAAATCGGGAAAGACCCAGCGCCCGAGTTCAAGCTTGAGCTCGCACAGCTGGGCCACCTTCAGCGTGTTGGCGACCGCCTCCGGAATGTCTTTGAAAAATTCCGCGGCCTGCTCGGCAGAAACAAAAGAGTAATCGTCCTCGCCGAAGGAAAACTTATTCTCGTCCTTAATGTCCGAATTGGTCTGAATTGCCAGCAGGGTTTCGTGCGCCTGGTGGTCCTGTTCGTGCGGATAATGCGAGTCAATGGTCGCGACCAAAGGCACTCCCAGTTTTTTGCCGAGCTCTATCAGGCCCTGCCGCACCTCCGCGGCGCCCGGCACGCTGGCCGGTTTCTGGATTTCCAAAAAATAATTTTCCCGGCCGAAAATTTCCTGGTGTTCGCGGACAACCTTCTCCGCCTTTTCTTCGTCCTTGTTGGCTAGCGCCCGGCCGAGCTCGCCGCCCATACAGCCGGAGAGCGCAAGGAGGCCGTCCGAATACTGCCGCAGAATTTCCTTGTCCATCCGCGGCTTATAGTAAAAACCTTCCAGGTGCGAAATGGTTACCAGCCGCATCAAATTTTTGTAGCCGGCAAGATTTTTCGCGAGCAGAGTCAGATGAAAGCGCTTGTTGTCAAGGTTGGGGTCCTTATCCGTTCGGCTGCGGTTGGCGATATAAGCTTCCACGCCGATGATGGGCTTGATGCCGGCCGCCTTGGCCAGCTTGTAGAATTCAATAGCACCGTACAAATTGCCGTGGTCGGTCAGTGCCAGCGCCGGCATTTTGTATTCCTTGGCTAAATTGACCAGCTTTTCCAGTTTGGACAGCCCGTCTAGCAGGGAATAGTGGGAGTGGGTGTGCAGATGCACGAAAGATTTTTCTTGCGATTTTTCCATTGTTTTAATATTACCACTCCTTCCCCTCCTTCACCAAGGCGGAGAGGGGGTCAGCGACCTCCGGCCGTTGCTGATTTTAGGATATTGACAATGTTATAACAAAGTATATACTTAGAATATGACTACCC
>CAZPJV010000023.1:7734-8837 GCA_964586975.1 uncultured Candidatus Saccharibacteria bacterium | reverse complement strand
TGGTTAAAACCCGCTTTGCGGGAAATTATTTTCCCGTTCTTGGTAAACTTTAATCTCTTGGTATATGATTTATTTGTTTTCATTTTCTTTCTATGGTTACGGTCAAGCCCCTCGGCCCCCTTTTGTAAGCATCCGAGATTTTGTAGTCCTCGGTAATCAAATGCAGTATTCGGTCCAAACGCTCTTTTAAAAATTTTTCCTCCATATACTTGGCGCGGCCGGCCAGGAAAAGCTCCACCTTAATCCGATGCCCCTCCTTAATCCAGCCGGAAGCGGTTTTTGCTTTCAGGGCCAGGTCGTGGTCGCCGGTGCCTATTTTTACCTGGATGGATTTCGTCTCGGTTCGGTTCGCTCCCGCCTTCGCTTTCTTCAGCTTTTTGTTGGCGTCGTATTGATACTTGCCGAAGTCCATAATCTTGGCGACCGGGGGATTGCCCATCGGGGAAATCTCAATCAAATCCAAATCGCGGGCCATCGCCAATTCTAGCGCGTCTTTGATGCTTAAAATTCCGAGATTTTTATTTTCGCTGTCCAAAACCCGAAGCTCTTTCGCCCGTATTTGATTGTTGATTCGTTCGCGCAAGTGTTCGTCCAAGTAAAACTTTGACTGGCGTATCATAGCGTATTTTCCGCCTAGAGTCAAATGAGTGGGCAATGTGCTACAATATCATTATTTAAATCATGATATAAATCATTATGGCTTTTTACGCGGAAAATCGAAAAGCGAAGTTTAACTATGAAATCCTGGAAAAATACGAGGGTGGTATTGAGCTACTCGGCACGGAAGTGAAATCGGTGCGGAGCGGGCGGATGTCGCTGGAAGGCGCCTTCGTTATCGTTCGCGGCGGCGAAATTTTTTTGATTAACGCGAGCATTCCGCCCTACCAGCCGAACAACGCGCTTAAGGATTACGAGTCCTTGCGCAACCGGAAAATTCTGCTCACCAAAAAAGAAATTTCGGAGCTGGCAGACAGCGAGAAAAATAAGAGCTTGACAATTGCGCCACTGGCGCTGTATAGTAAGGGGCGAAAGATAAAAATCTCTCTGGCGCTGGTGAAAGGCAAGAAAAAATTTGACAAGCGCGAAACCATCAAGAAACGCGA
>CAZPJV010000023.1:0-7634 GCA_964586975.1 uncultured Candidatus Saccharibacteria bacterium | reverse complement strand
GGGGATGCCAGGCATAGACAGATGACTGAATGTTTTGATGCATGCCGAGCACGAACTTAATCTCGTAAAAATTAGTTCAAATGTTAATTGCAAAATTAACTTCAGCAATTCGCTCACCTTACTTCGGTAATGTGTTCGCATTCGCTCGAGTTTCCGCATACGCGTAAGCTCGTGTCTCTATCGTAGACTTCCGATATACGGCTAGAGGCATAATATTATCGGGATAGTCCCGACGGTTTCTCAACGTCGGGATGAAACAAAGAAGATCGGTTAAAAAATATTTGGCGCGTTTCTTAATTTTTTAACTTAAACAAAAAAGCGCGCTACGCATGTAGACTTCAGGGCACTCACCTTCTGCACGGGGGCTCAATTCCCCCCATCTCCACTCGACTCGTTTTGTTAAAAGCAAAACTCGCTCGTGGCAAGCCACAGCAAAAAAACCTTAACTAATTTTGTTGAGGTTTTTGAGGCGAGTGCCCTGAGGGACGAGCAAGGCGAGGATTCGAATGGGCGTATTTTTATGCTAAAATTTATGTATGTATTTTGTATATATGATTAAAAATTCATATGGGAATTTATATATAGGCATTACAGACAATCCTGAACGCAGGTTAAAAGAACATAACACCAAACAAGGAGCAGGTTTTACAAAAAATCGTGATAAGTTTGAGATAGTATTTCTAGAAAATCAAAGTTCTCTCAAAGAAGCTAGGTCGCGAGAAATTCAGATTAAAAGGTGGAGGAGAGATAAAAAAGAAAAATTAATAAATTTATATAAAAAGGGTATATCTACAAAGTTTTCTAGAAACGACGGCGAGTAAATTATCTATGACTCAATTTCCCCCATCTCTAGGGAAATCACTAGTGATATCTCTAGTGATTTGGTAGAATAGGAGAATGAGAAAGACCAACAGAACTAATATAAGGAATATCCAAAAATCCGGCGGGACTTATTATGTTACCATTCCGGTAAATATAATTCGGAAACTGGATTGGCAGGAAAGGCACAAGGTGGTGGTAAACCTCAAGCCCGGCAAGAGAATAGAAATAAAAGATTGGAGATAATATATGAAAACAACACTTATTCTAGTTATTATTTTGGTTTTAGGTTTTTTTGCTTTGGGTTTTATGGGAGTAGGGCCGTTGGGGTACAATTATTCAATGTGCGAAAATGATTATTATTCTACGTATCCAAAAGGTATGATAGATGCCCCAACTACTTATTATAATTCAAATGATCGAGAAATTGGTCAGAGTTTACCGTTTCGTGTTGCCTTTAGTGGTTCGCCAGAAAAAAAATTGAGGGATAGGGTCGGTAAATGCACCAGAGTCAGTTTTTTGAAATTTTTTCTCACAAAAAAATTACATATATAATTTATTCTCCATTTCACTTTTTCGGTTTTTTGTGCTAGTCTAACGGGATGGATTTTAATTTTCTTAACCAAAAAGAACCGCCGAATAAAGGCAAGAAAACCCCGAAGGACAGCCGGTTCGCGGGCAACATTTTGGGCGCCATAATTTTCTTTATGCTCATCACTGGCTTGTATCTGGTCATTGCCGGGGAGGAGAAAGAAATAACCGAAATTCCGATTTCCGATTTGGCGCAAAGTGTCATCGCCGGAGAGGTGCGGGATATTTTGGTTGCCGGGGACAGGCTGACCATCACCTACCAGAATGCGGAAGTTAAAACCGCCAAGAAAGAAGTCGGTTCTTCTCTGTCCCAAACTCTTTTCAATTACGGTGTGCCGGCCGAAGCCTTAGCCCAGACGGAAATAAAAATAAAAAACGAGAGCGGCTTCACTTACTGGCTGGTAAACATCCTGCCTTTCCTCCTGCCGGTGGTATTTATTCTGCTTTTCTTCTGGTATTTGTCGCGTCAGGTCAAGGGCGCGGGTATGCAGGCGTTCACCTTCGGTCAATCCAAGGCGCGCATTACCGACCCCAACGACCAGCAGAACCGCGTGACCTTTAAAGATGTGGCCGGTTGCAAGGAAGCCAAAGAAGAACTTAAGGAAATCGTGGATTTTTTGAAAAGCCCGAAAAAATTTCTGGACATCGGCGCGCGTATCCCCAAGGGCGTGATGCTGACCGGCGCACCGGGCACCGGCAAGACTTTGTTGGCGCGGGCGGTGGCCGGCGAAGCATCGGTGCCCTTCTTTCACCTGTCCGGCAGCGAATTTGTGGAAATGTTCGTGGGCGTGGGCGCTTCCCGCGTGCGCGACCTCTTCAAATTGGCGAAAAAAGCGGCGCCGGCCATAATCTTTGTGGATGAAATTGATGCCATCGGGCGCACCCGCGGCGGCGGCTTCGGCGGCGGCAACGATGAACGGGAACAGACCCTGAATCAAATTTTAGTGGAGATGGACGGTTTTGAGCCGAACGACAAAGTTATCGTGATGGCGGCCACCAACCGGCCGGATGTTTTGGACCCGGCGCTGATTCGCCCCGGCCGTTTTGACCGCAAGGTGCTGCTGGATCTGCCGGATCGGTCCGACCGCGAAGAAATTTTAAAAATCCACGCGTTGAAAAAACCTCTGGCCGAAGATATTAATTTGCAACTGATTGCCGAGCGCACGCCCGGATTTTCCGGCGCCGATTTGTATTCCCTGATGAACGAGGGCGCGATTCTGGCGGCGCGCGAAAACCGCAAAAAAGTTTTCCAATTTGACCTGATTCGCGCGATTGAAAAAGTAATGCTGGGCCCGGAACGCAAGAGCCATCTGCTTTCCAAGAAAGAAAAAGAAATTACCGCGTATCATGAAGCGGGTCACGCTATCGTTGCTTCGGTTTTGCCGCACGCCGACCCGGTGCACAAAGTTTCCATCATTTCGCGCGGTTCCGCCGGCGGCTATACTCTGAAATTGCCGCTGGAAGAAAAGAGATTGCAATCCAAAAAAGAATTTATTGACGACATCGCCATGTCCCTGGGCGGCTACGTGGCGGAGCAAATGATGTTCGGCGATATTACTACCGGACCTTCCAGCGATTTAGCGGTGGCGACTAATTTAGCGCGGGCGATGGTCACCCGTTGGGGCATGTCCGAGGTCATCGGTCCTATCGCCTTAGTGGATTCTCCGGGCCGGCCGCAGTATGGAGAATTGCCGGAGAAAGAATTTTCCGAAAATGTTGCTACTAAAGTGGACGCGGAAGTATCGCGCCTGATAAATGACGGGCTCAAAACTGCGGAGCGAGTCATCAAAGAAAATAAAAAAGCATTTACCGCCATTGCGAAAAAGTTGATTGAAGTAGAAACCCTAGAACAAGAAGAATATGAGAAAATATTGACTACGCATGGTATTATGTTAAAAAAGAAAGAATAACCCGTCCGAGAAATCCGCTTAAATTACTTGTCCTTGTATATGAACAATGATATACTATTACAGTAATCACTATTTGGTGGTTCATATATGGCAAGAAAGCAAGATAGGGCAAAAGCCGTAGCTTTGCGGCAGCAGGGAATGAGCTATAGTCAAATAAAAGAAAAGCTTGGCGTAGGTAAAGGTACGCTGAGCGGTTGGCTTTATAATATGCCTTTATCTGACGAGAGAATCAAAGAGTTACGGGATCATAACCCGATCCGCATCGAGAAGTTTAGAAATACGATGCGAGCGAAACGGGAAGCGAAAAATAAAATTGTATATCAAAATGTTGCAAAAAGAATTGGCAGAATATCTCAAAGAGAATTTTTAATTGCAGGATTATTTTTATACTGGGCTGAAGGATCAAAAACTAAACCTTTTTCCATCGGTCTTACCAATACAAATCCTAACATGTTGATTCTTTTTATTCGTTGGCTGAAATTTTTCAATGTTCCGCCATCACGACTAAGAGTTCACCTTCATTTGTACTCGGATATGGATATTAAGAAACAAATAAATTTTTGGTCAAAGACACTCGATCTTCCAATTTCGCAATTTAGAAAACCCTACATCAAGAAAACAACTTTATCTTCAATTACATACAAAGGTGGTTTTGGTCAGGGAACATGTTCTGTAGTTTTGGAGGACGGGCGGATTTGTGCCCAAGTTATGATGGGGATGCAATACATACAAGACATTTTGCTGGAATAGTTCGTTTGTTTTTTGGGTAAAAATGATATATTGTGTCAGTATATCCGCGTGTAGCTCAGTTGGTAGAGCGAGTGCCTTATACGCACCAGGTCCCACGTTCGAGTCGTGGCACGCGGACAAATGAATATTGAATTTTTAATCCAATGAGAAACACTACTGACAGTTTTTCGTTCATCTTGAAACCCTCAACCACCCCTAATGGAGGCGTAGGGGTTTTTACTTTACACGATATTGCCAAAGACACGTATATGGAATTGTTTTTAGAGGATTTTAAGGAAGAAATTTATGCGGAGAAGGATATACCGGAAGAATTGCGGGGGTATTGCCTGCGCCAGAGGAATGGTGAAATTTTATGCCCGAAATATTTCAACAGGATGGATATAGGAAATTATATAAATCATTCAGAAAACTCGAACATGAGATATGAAAAGGGAAAAGGCTATTTTGCTAAAATGGACATAAAAGCCGGAGAAGAACTTTTTGCGAATTACAGGGAATTGGGTGAGCCCCAAGATGAATGGGCGAGTTATTACAGGTAGAGGATCTTCTTTCTCCCCAAAAACTTGCCCGATTCCGGCCTATAAATACTCGCCTCTAGGGAACCTCCCTTGTTTTATTTTTTGAGGTGTTTTCTTTTGCAAATTTTAACAAAAAATGCTGGTTTTCCACTTTACATGTACTTGCCATTGCGTGATAATGATAGTCCAATGGACTCGCACGGAAACCAAGTCAACAAAATTGTTAAATTTTCCCTCCTCCTGATTTCCTGCCTGTTGTTTAGATTGTTGCCCTTCCGTGCGCCGAATATTGAGCCGATTACCGCAACACTTATGCCCATCAGCGGCGCTTACGGCAAATTTGCTGGTATAATTTTTGCAATCTTGTCCGTTGTTTTGTTTGATTCTCTGACAGGCACGCTCGGCGTGCACACTTTTTTTACCGCCGGTGCTTTCGGACTCTTGGGATTCGGGGCCGGGAGCTATTTTAGAAACCGCAAAGGCACCGTTGCCGATTATGTGCGCTTCGCCATCGTCGGCACATTGTTCTTTGACGCGTTCACCGGCCTGTTAGTGGGGCCGATTTTTTTTCAGCAGTCCTTGGCGGCGGCTTTTTACGGGCAAATTCCTTTTACCGCGCTCCATCTGGCGGGCAATATAGTTTTTGCCGCCACCTTGAGTCCGGTTATTCACCATCTTTTGATTAAAAAAAGAAAACAGCCGATTCCAGTTTCTGCAATTTCTCCCTTTAGTCCCAAAACAAATTAAATTCCATGAAAGCAAAAATTAAAACCGGCGAAAAAACCTCAAGAGCGAAAATAAAATCCATCCGCAAGCGCACCGGCGAAGTGGTGCCGTTTGAATTTGACCGCATCGCCCGCGCCGTGTTCAAAGCCTTTGAAGTCACCGGCGAGGGCGGAGAGAAAGAGGCGCGAGGCGTGGCCGAAAACGTCCTCAAAAGTTTGTTGGACCTGAGAAACGATTTGGTCAGCAAAAACGGCAAAGCTATTTTTCTGCCGACCGTGGAGATGACCCAGGACTTGGTGGAAAAAGAACTCATGAAGGAGGGTTTTGCGGATACGGCCAAGAAATATATTTTGTATCGCAACAAGCGTTCGGAGCTGCGCAAAAGTTTCGGCCCGGTGCCGGATGCGGTGCGCCAGGTGGTGGAAGCTTCCAGCAAATATTTCCGCAGTCCCTACTCGGAATATATTTTCTACCAATTTTACGCCCGCTGGATTCCGGAACTCGGCCGCCGCGAGACTTGGATTGAAGCCGTGGAGCGCTTTATGGCTTTCATGCAAGAAAATATGGGCGACAAGTTCACCCATAAGGAATATGAAGAACTTCGGCAGGGAATTTTAAGACAGGAAGTTTGCCCCTCCATGCGCCTGCTCTGGGCGGCGGGTAAAGCCGCCCGCAATTCCAATGTCTGGGCCTACAATTGCTCTTATATCGCTCCGACCTGCACCCAGGATTTGGGCGAGATTATGTATATTTCCATGTGCGGCGCGGGCCTGGGCTTTGCGGTGGAATGGGAGAATGTCCAAAAGTTTCCGCAAATTAAAAAACAGACCGGCGAGAAACCGAAAGTATATGTTATTGAAGACAGCAAGGAAGGTTGGGCGGATGGTTTCGTAGCGGGGCTGGACGCGTGGTTTGACGGCCGCGATATCAAGTTTGATTTTTCTAAGATTCGCCCGGCGGGCGCGCGTTTGGAAACTGCTGGCGGCCGCGCTTCCGGACCGCAACCCCTCATGGACCTGATGGACTTCGCCAAAAGAAAAATTTTAGCGAAGCAAGGGCGCCGTCTTTCCAACTTAGATATGCACGACATCATTTGCCAGATCGGCATGATTGTGGTGGCTGGCGGCGTCCGGCGTAGCGCACTAATTTCTCTCTCGGAACTGGAGGACACGGAAATGCGCGACGCCAAGAAAGGGCAATTTTACCTGACGGAGGGACAGCGGGCTATGGCCAACAATTCTGCGGTCTATAGTGCCAAACCTTCCGCAGAAGAGTTTTTGGATGAGTGGACCGCGCTGGTTAAATCCAAATCCGGCGAGCGCGGAATTTTCAACCGCGCCGGTTTAGAGAAACAAGTGCCGCTCCGCCGCTGGGAAAAAATAAAGGACGAGCGCCAAATGGGTCTCAATCCCTGCGGCGAAATTTATCTCCGTTCCAAACAATTTTGCAATCTGACTTCCATTGTCATCCGTCCGGAAGACACCGAAGCGACTCTCCGGAGAAAAATTGAACTGGCGACTATTTTAGGCACCTATCAGTCCACCCTGACTAATTTCGGTTATCTTTCCAAGCAGTGGAAAGAAAATTGCGAGGAAGAAAGATTGTTGGGCGTTTCTTTGACCGGTTATTATGATAATCCAATTGTGCGCGACGATAAAGTTTTGGATATGCTCAAGGCGCACGCGGTTGAAGTGAATAAAAAATATGCCAAGCGCCTGGGTATCAACCAGTCCACCGCGATTACCTGCGTCAAGCCGCACGGCAATTCCGGCCAGCTGTTGGGCGTGGGCTCGGGCATGCACCCGTGGTTCGCGCCTTACTTTATCCGCCGGGTGCGCATTTCGCATACCGACCCCCTGTTGCAGATGGCGCGCGACCAGGGCGTGCCCTGTTTGCCAGAAGTAGGGCAGTCGGAAGCCACCGCGACCACTTTCGTTCTGGAATTTCCGGTTAAAGCGCCCGCAGGCGCGATATTTAAAGATGAAGTTTCTGCGTTGGACCTGATGAAAGAATGGAAGCGGCTTAAGGAGCACTTCGTAGAGCACAATCCTTCGGCCACCATCTATGTGGGCCCGGAGGAGTGGATTGCCGTCGGCAACTTTGTGTATGAAAACTGGGACTGGGTTGGCGGCTTGTCCTTCTTGCCGCGCTCGGAACACGTGTATCAGCTGGCGCCCTACGAGGCCATCACTAAAGAGGAGTACGAGCGCCGGGCGCGAGTCATCGGCCACATTGATTTCTCAAAATTGTCGCAGTATGAGGTTCAAGACAACACTACCGGCGCCAAGGAATTTGCCTGCGTCTCCGGCGTTTGCGAAAT
>CAZPJV010000022.1:0-9718 GCA_964586975.1 uncultured Candidatus Saccharibacteria bacterium | reverse complement strand
GCGCAGGCGGCGATAAAAAAACTCGGCGAACTTAAAGCGCAGAAAGAAGGTTTGGGAAAATATGATAAAGGTAGCGCCATTGTATCCATAATTGCCGGCGCGGGCGGAGACGATGCCGAAGATTTTTCACGCATGCTTATTACTATGTATGGCAGATATATAAACAAAAAGGGTTGGACATCTGTTTTAATTCACGAAAACCAAAACGACCACGGTGGTTGGCGAAATATTACAGCGGAAATCGTGGGGAAGAACGCGTATGGCAGTTTGAAAAACGAATCCGGCGTGCATCGGCTGGTGCGCATCTCACCCTTTAACGCAAAAAAACTGCGGCACACATCTTTCTCTCTGGTGGAAGTTTTGCCGAAGTTCTCCAAGCTGGAAGAAAAAGACATTTTGCTGGCGCCGCAGGATTTGAAAATAGAATTTTCCCGTTCTTCCGGTCCCGGCGGGCAGAATGTAAATAAAAGGGACACCGCCGTGCGCATTGTGCACCTGCCCACCAATCTTTCCGCTCACGCCGCGACCGAACGTTCGCAGGAGCAGAATCGCGAGCTGGCGCTCGCGATTCTGCGGGCAAAAATTTTCAAAAAAGCAGAAGCGGAAAAGCAATCGGTAGAAGATATAATGCGCCTGACCAAAAACACGGAGATAGAATGGGGCAACCAAATCCGTTCCTACGTCCTGCACCCCTATAAAATGGTCAAAGACCACCGCACGGAGGCGGAAACCGCCAAGGTGGATGCCGTGTTGGACGGCGACCTGGACCTATTCATTGAAGCGGAGAAGAATTTATGATAAGATAGAGGGGTGATTTATTTTAATAATGTTTCCAAGGTTTACAGAGACGCAATCGCGCTAGCAGAGGTGACTTTTACGGTGGAGGCGGGTGAATTTGTGTCCATTGTCGGACATTCCGGAGCCGGAAAAACAACTCTGACCAAGCTTATTCTGTCGGAAGAGATGCCCTCGGACGGCACGGTATTTTTTGAGTCCATTAATGTGCATAAGCTCAAAAACGACGAGCTGACCAAGCTCCGCCGCCGCATCGGGATGGTTTTTCAAGATTTCAAATTGCTGCCGAACAAGACCGCTTATGAAAATATCGCCTTTGCCATGGAAGCAGTGGGCAAGTCGGATGAAGAAATTCAGAGCGATGTGCCTCATGTTTTGGAACTGGTGGATTTAAGCCACCGGCACTCCCATTTCCCACACCAGCTGTCCGGCGGAGAACAACAGCGTCTGGCGATTGCCCGGGCGATTATCAACCAACCCGAGCTGATTATCGCCGACGAGCCCACCGGCAACCTGGACCCGGTGAACACTTATGAGATAGTTCAGATACTCAAGCGCATTAACGACCTCGGCACCACGGTCATTCTCACCACTCACAATCGCGGTGTTATTGAGTCCATAAACAAGAGAGTCATAACCATGGAAAAGGGTAAAATTATCAGGGACACCAAGCACGCGAAGTAATATGATATACCCCCACACTTATTTCTTCATTGAAAAAAAATAAGTGTGGGGGTATACTAGCAACTATGGCACTAACTTCCCTCAAAAGAATCGTCAGGGCCGGGATGCTTAATTTCGTGAGGAGCGGCCTTGTCTCCTGGGCGGCGGTCCTGGTGGTAACCATTACCCTCTCGGTTATTACCGCCATCATCTTGCTCCAGGCAGTTTTGCATTTTTCGCTTTCCCAAATTAAAGACAAAGTGGACGTGACAATTTATTTTACGGTCAACACGCCGGAGGAGAATATCTTGCGTTTGGAATCGTCGCTGGAGCAATTGCCGGAAGTGGCGGAAGTCACCTACACCAGTTCGGACGAAGCGCTTCGGCTTTTCCGCGAGCGCCATCAGAACGATTACCCGACCATCCAAGCGCTGGATGAGCTTCCCGACAACCCGCTGGGCGCCTATTTGTCCGTGCGGGCGATGGAAGTTTCGCAGTACGAAAGTATCGCGCAATTTATGCAGTCCGACGGCCCGAAAGTGCTGGACTCGGCGTCCTACATTGATAAGGTTAATTATTACCAAAACAAACTCGTCATTGACCGGCTGCAGGGCGTAATTTCCGGCGCGCAGAAATTGGGTTTCCTGCTTACCCTGGTCCTGGTGTTTATTTCCATCGTGATTACTTTTAATACCATCCGCCTCACCATTTTCATTTCCAAAGAGGAAATCGGCGTCATGCGCCTAGTGGGCGCTTCCAAGATGCACGTGCGCGGGCCGTTTATGATAGAGGGCGCTATTTACGGCGTGATTGCCACGCTTATAACCTTGTTCCTGTTCTGGCCGGCGACCGTCTGGCTCGGCCGCAACATGACCGGTTTCCTCGGCCTCAATCTGTACGATTATTATCTTGCCAATTTTCTGCAAATTTTCCTCATCCTTCTGTTGTCGGGCATAATCCTGGGAATTATTTCCAGTTTTTTGGCGGCTAGGAAATATTTGAACAAATAAAGATGATGAAAAAAGGGACAAAATATATTTTCGTGGTGGGCGGGGTGATGTCCTCCGTCGGTAAGGGCATCGCCGCCTCTTCCATCGGCAAGATTCTGCAGTCCCGGGGCTATCGCGTCGCCAATCTCAAAGCCGACATGTATGTAAATTTGGATGCCGGCACCATCCGCCCCGCCGAACACGGGGAAGTCTTTGTCGGCGACGACGGCATTGAAGCCGACCAGGATTTGGGCAACTACGAGCGTTTTACCGGCCAGACCAGCACTCGGGAAAACTACATTACCGCCGGCCAAATTTATGCGGAGGTTATCCGGCGGGAACGCAATCTGGAATACGGCGGGGAAGACGTGGAGGTTTACCCGGACATTCCCAAAGAAATAATCCGGCGCATCAAAGTCTGCCAGCAAAAAAACAATTCCGAAATTATGATTATTGAATATGGCGGCACCGTCGGCGAATACCAGCTACTGCCGTTCTTAGAAGCCGCCCGGATGATGAAATCTCAAAGCCCCGGCGATGTGTTTGTCGTCTTAATAAGCTATCTGCCGACGCCGACTCTACTCGGCGAACAAAAATCCAAGCCCACTCAGCATGCGGTGACGGACCTCTATTCCGTAGGCCTATCTCCGGATTTTGTAATTTGCCGCGCGGACCATCCCGCCACTCCCGACATCAAGCGCACCATCTCCAACGTCTGTAGTCTGCCGCTGGAGCGGATAATTTCCGCGCCGGATGTTTATTCCATTTACGATGTGCCGGTCAATTTTGAAAAGGAGAACTTCGGCGCCACCTTGTTGCGAGCCATGGGGTTGTCGCCCAAGAGGAAAGACCTAAAAGAATGGGCCGCTCTGGCGCGGAAGGTAAAAAATATCAAGAAAGAAGTTAAAATCGGCATTGTCGGGAAATATTTTAATTTCAAATCCTGCAAAGACACCTATATTTCGGTGATTGAATCCATCAATCACGCGGCCTGGGCGCTGGGCTACAAGCCCGACATTTTGTGGCTGGACTCGGAAAAATATGAAAAAGATAAATCCAAACTCGCGGAACTAGAGCGGCTGGCTGGAGTGGTCATGTTGCCGGGTTTCGGCCAGCGCGGAACGGAGGGGATGATTTTAGCCGCGGACTACGCGCGCCGGAAAAAAATTCCGTACCTCGGTTTGTGCTACGGTATGCAGATGCTGGTCATTGCTTTCGCCCGCAATGTTTTGGGCCTGCCAAATGCCAATTCCACCGAAAATGACTCCGACACTCCCGACCCGGTAATTGCGACTATGGCCGACCAGGTGGAAAAAATAAAAAATAAAAACTACGGCGCGACTATGCGCCTCGGCGCCTATCCCTGCGTGCTTAAAGAAGGCACCATTGCCGCCGGGGTTTATGCTAAAAAAAATATTAGTGAACGTCATCGTCATCGCTATGAAGTGAATAATTCTTATATTCAGGTCTTGGAAAAAGCCGGACTTGTTTTTTCCGGTATTTCTCCGGACGGGCAATTAATGGAAATCGCAGAACTTCCAAAAAGCCAGCATCCATTTTATCTGGGAACGCAATTTCATCCCGAATTTTTGAGCCGGCCGCTCGCGCCGCACCCGCTGTTTACCGCATTTCTCCAAGCAAGCGTCAAAAAACAAAAATAGAAAGTTTATTCCTCCACTACCAGAGTGCCCACCATGCCCAGCGCCCGATGCTCGCCGACCGAACAATAGTAAGCGAAACTGCCGGCTTTGTCCGCGGTGAACTCAACGACTGCTTCGGCGGGAGACTGTTGTTGCGCCGTGGCGACGCCGTATTCGTCAATTTTGAAGTCATGAAAGCCGTCGGTGTTTTGGAAAGTTATTTTCACCTTGTCGCCTTTCTGGACAGTGAGTGTCGCCGGAGAAAAAGAGAATTTTTTCCCGATGACTGTAAATTCTTTGACCGCGGCGGGTTCTGCCGCTTCTTCAACTACCATTTCGTTAACTCCTGCCGTGCCGGGGACCGGCATGGTATCACTAATCGCACCGACCTCTTCGTTTTGCTCCGGCGCCGGAGCTTCCACTTTATTATCCTGGTTCCACCAAAAGAAACCTCCTACCACAAGCAAAACTATAATCACAATATATACGCTTTTCATTTTTTTTATTTTTACTTAACTAATAATTAAAAACCAACGTAAATTTATGCCGCCGGCGCGAAATCATTGTGCCCGCCGTCGGCGCAATCGCATTTGTGAAGCGGGCGCCCATAATCGGCGCAATCGCCCGCTTGGCAAGTGCCCGGCACGTCCGCCACGCCCCGGCAACCGCCATAGCAGACATAATGTTCCTTTTCTTCGGTTGTTTTTTCTTCGTTATTCATAATGGAGTATTATAGCACAAAATTTAAAATCTTTATATTCTGGGCGAAATATGATAAGTTTATATTATTGGGAGATCGTCTAATGGTAGGACTCGTCCCTCTGGAGGACGCTATCTTGGTTCGAATCCAAGTCTCCCAGCCAGTAAAGAGAAGAAAGAGGTCGGGAGGTAGCGCTTTCCGCGCCCGCCTCCGCGGAAAGCGCGTCAAATCCGCCTTTTTTGAAACTTGCGGACAACCGCCGATCCTTTAAAAAGAAGTTCGAGCCGACAGTTTTTGCCATGATTGATAAATCATGGCAACTATTTTTTGCGCGCGCGATTTTGTGCGCTGAAAGCGCACTATTTACGAATTCTTGGAAAGGTTCGAGCCACTCAACGCCGTTTTGAGAAACTTCTTTGATTTTGGAGTTAAGAAGTGATTTTGTTTCCACAAGTTCGTTCTTCTTTCTTTGGTAATCTTCTGGAGAAATAACTTTGTCCAAATATCCTTCAAGCAATCGGTCTGTCTTTTCCTCTGTCTCTTTGAGTTGCGATTGGTAATCTGAAATAATCCCAGAGGATTTTTGTTTTTCTTCGTTCGCATCTTTTTCCGCCCACTCAAGAAACTTTTTGGCGGCGTGCGGCGGTAGAGATGCTCGCAAAACAATTTTCTTTAATTGCCTTTCAATTTCTTCTTTATCAATGTATTTTTGCGAGCAATTACCTTTTTTCTTGGAACAACGATAGTAAACATACTCAACTTTTCTATTTGTCCGCTTGTAAAACTTGGTGTGTTTTTCGGCGGTAATTGCACCGCCGCATTCGCCGCACTTAACCAAACCTAGAAAATCAAAAAGGTGTTTGTTGTTTTTGACTTTGCGGCTTTTGAGTTTTACCACCTCTTGGCACTTATCAAAAAGTTTCTTGGAAATTAAGGGTGAATGTTTTCCCTCATAAAGTTCGCCGCAAAATTTCATCACTCCGTAATAAAACGGATCGGTCAAAATTCTTTTGACTTTATCCAAATGAAGTTCATGTCCGCTTTTATTAAAAATTTTGTTTTGGTTAAAAAATTTGCGGATATCCGCATATCCGTAGCCGCCGGTGGCAAAAAGCTGAAAAGCCTTTTGCATATATTTGGCCCGTTTCTTGTCAACTTCTATTTTCTTGTTGATATTTAGATAACCAAATTGTGCTTGATTCGGCCACTCGCCGCGACGGAGTTTTTGACGATTGCCTCTTTTTACATTTTCGGAAAGATTATCAACATAATACTTGCTCTGGCCAAATGCGATATTAAGCATGAATTTTCCTTGCGGTGTGTTTTCAAACCAAAATGACGGAAACTTTAAATCCAGTAATTTTCCGGTATCCAATAAATAGATAATCTTCCCGCCGTCAATAGAATTGCGGGCCAAACGGTCGGGATGCCAAGAGATGATACCGGCGGCTTCGCCGTTTTCTATCATTTCTAAAACTTGTGCAAATTTCTCTCTCCCCGGTTCTTTGGCGGTTTTACTTTCGGTAACAAAAGAGACAATTTTCAAATTTTCTTTTGCGGCGAATTCCTCAAGTTCGGCAATTTGTGCTTCTATAGACAAAATTTGTCTGTCCGGTTCGTCTGTAGATTTTCTGCAATACGCCATGTATTTAATCATGATTATTTTTATCTTACCTTTTAAAAGTTCTTTAAGCGAACGATAGTGAGCAGGGCTTCTCTTGAAGAAGCCCGATTTTTGCGTTTTTTCTTCCTTCTTTTTCCGGCGGTTGTCCGCAAGTTTCAAAAAAGGCGGATTTGACGCGCTTTCCGCGGAGGCGGGCGCGGAAAGCGCTACCTCCCGACCTCTTTCTTCTCTTTACTGGCTGGCCGTTTATCGAAAATGTCGAACTTCAATGTGTTAGCTCGGCCTTCGGCCTCGCTATGCTCCGGCGCGGCGCCCCCACCCGCCGCGCCTCCGAAACTGTCGGCTCGAACATTCCGCTGAAAGCGGAACAAAAGAAAAAACGCAAAAAGTTAAAGAACTTTTTATTAACTTAAATGGCCGCCCTGGTTGTACTCAGAAACCTTTCGGGATCTGCCCAAGACGGCCATTAAAAAGCCCGAAGGTTATCTCTGAGTACAACTACAATATACAAGATTTCAAGAAAAATGTATACTACAATAATGAATCCGATTTTCTTAAGCATATTGGCTGGACTGGGAGGGATGATTGGATGGGGAACATCCGATTTTTTTGCTGGTCTTTTCTCCAAAAAGATAGGACATTTTAAAACTTTCTTCTGGTCCCAACTTGCAGGATTAGTTTTTGCCACTCTGCTAATTTTATTTTTCGCAATAAGTTTAAATGTCCCCCTTCTAATAGCAATTTTGCTTCCGATTGCTGCTGTTTTTTATGGCGGGGCTTATCTATTTTTCTATAAAGGTTTTGAACTCGGAAACATCTCTATTGTTTCAGCAACAATCAACTTGTGGGCGGTATTTACGGTGCTCTTTGCCTTTATTTTTTTGGGGCAGCGGCTTTCTGGACTACAATTTTTGGGAGTCGCTACGATTATTGCCGGAGTTACTCTAGTTTCTTTGAAATGGAGCGACATAAAAAATAAAAATTCTCATCTTTTGAAGGGAGCCAAAGAAGCAGTAGTTGCGGCATTTCTTTTTGGAATTTTTTGGAATCTTAGCGATGTAATCGCTAAAGATATTGGCTGGCTACCAACAACGATTTTTGTAAAGATTGGTGTTATTCTTTTCCTGCTTTTGTTCTCTCTTTTCGTGAAAAGAGAACTAACTATCGCCAAAACTACCACTCAAACAAAATTGCTTGTTGCGCTCGTCGGTATTTTGGAAGCCTTTGCGGTAGCAAGCGTGAACTGGGGTTTAACAATCAGCGGCGCAATATTTGTAACGCCCATTGCCTCGGCGCTCTCGATAATTACAATAACTATGGCTTTGGTATTTTTGAAAGAGAAAGTTACTAAAGTGCAGGTTCTTGGAATAATAACAGCAGTTGTCGGTATTATTCTTACTGCATTTTAACATCTCGCCCGGAGGGCGAGAAAATCGCGCGCGCAAAAAATAGCGGAGGCGCGGCGGGTGGGGGCGCCGCGCCGGAGCATAGCGAGGCCGAAGGCCGAGCTAACACATTGAAGTTCGACATTTTCGATAAACGGCCAGCCCGAACAAAACTTGAGTCAGAATGAGAGAAATTTTGGAGAGCGACGCAAAGCGTCGCGCATGGAGTTTCCGCCAGAATCCGCCAAGGGTTTTTGAAATCCAAAAGAAGCGAGCGGGACGCAAGGCGATATTTGTCGCAAGTTAGATATGGACAGAAGCTATATGAGCGCGATTGAGGGCGGCAAGAAAAATATTACCATTCAGCAATTAGAAAGATTGGCTCAAGCGCTTGGTGTTTCGGTTGATAAATTATTGAAATAAGAGTATTATATAAATATGAAAAACTCACAAAAAGGATTTATTGGTTTGGTAATAACCATTATTATTGGCTTAGTTTTGATTGGAGGTGGAACTTATGTCTATTTAAATAAAGGAACTACAAAGTCTGAGAATCAATCTGATTCTTCTAAAAAATCCAATACCTTCGTAGTAGATGCTACCAAAAATCCTTTTACTCTGATTTCAGGAGATAATGTCTTCTTGGCTAAAGATACAGATGGTAGTTTTACCACCCTTCAACAATCGTTAATAGAAGGGGGAAAGACTACTACATCAACAACGTTGAAGGTAAGAGAGGAAAATGTTATGAAGAAATTTTATATGTATTATCCGGATAGTTATGACTTTGTTGTAATTTTTAGTACCTTTTACAATCCAAATGATGCTGATTATGGGAATGTTGTTTATAATCCAACTAAGGGAATAGGTATTGACAAAGTGTATTATCTAAACAATTTAGCTACTTATGGTAGTGGTGAGAAGTTAAAACACATCACTGTGATGCATTATCTTTCAAGATTCGAAAATAGTTCTGCTAACCTCACGCACGAAATTGGTCACTATTGGCTTATGTATATTTCTGATCCAGATTTGACAATAAGTCGAAATGGGGACGGCCACTGGAGTAATTTTATGGACACAGCAACAAAAGAGAATGGCGTAGTTCATCTTAGTCCCATGAGTGGTTATCCACTTAAAGACAATGGTAACGGAACTTTTTCTGTTGATGATATTATGCCTAGGTCTTACAATAAGTTTAACTCGATGGAACTTTATTTAATGGGACTCTTGCCAGCATCAGAAACAAAACCTTTGACGTTATGGAAAACAAATGCTTCACAAGTATCAGGAACAATGACTGGATCAAAAAAAATTATAACAGTGGACGATTTAATTAAAATTGCTGGTCCAAGAGTGCCAGCATATCCAGACACTCAACGAGATTTTAAGATAGCTTATATTCTTTTGCCTAAGCAAGGAGAGATGGTAGATCCTTTATATATAAAAAATATAAAATGGATTGCCGAAAATTTTCCTAGCGAGTGGAGTTCTGCAACTGGCGGATTGTCTAAGCTGAAATAAATAATTATGGGAGCAATCCTCGCCGTTTTATAATATTTCCTAAAAACGGCGGGGATTTGTGCGCGCAGGGCGGGCGGGGCAAGCACATACAGATTTGTTTGTGCCTAGCACAATCCATATTCTTTGAGTTACCACGACCAGTGAACGAAGCCACGAAGCCTAGAACCACCACAGAACGCCGAGAGGAAGCGCCTCGTCTCGCCGCAAAGACGGAGAAATGAGCGACAAGGTATCACCATAAGTGATAAAATAGAACTAGCTCATTTTGTAGTCTGAAGCGGCGAAGCAAAACCAAAAATTTCCTTTCCATTTTTTGTCGGCTCCCCCCACACCCCCCGCCGAAGAAAAGAAGAAAGGTAAGGAAAATTTTTGGTTTTTGCTCCCGCGACCGCAGGGAG
>CAZPJV010000021.1:0-11053 GCA_964586975.1 uncultured Candidatus Saccharibacteria bacterium | reverse complement strand
TTAATAACAATGTCTTTATTGTAATCAAAATCCAACAAGCCTTTTTTCTGAAAGCGATATAAATTATTATTAAATACTTGCCTTTCTAACTTCCGTCTTCTTTGCACTAATTGATAAAGCACTTTCTTTTGGATTCTAATAGAACGGCAAGACAACAGGTAACTGGTAATAAAATCGCCAAAAGAAACTTCGTTTTCCCAATGCTTTGCCATTTTAGCAGTATACCATATCTAGACGGCCGTCAAAATATGATGCAATAAGAATAATGGGGTTGCCTGAGGCAGACAGGGCTTTTGGGTTTTGGTATAATAGAAATCTATGAAATCTTACGACTACAATAAGCATCCGGACGAAGAATATCTTTCCCTGATGAGGTATATTCTAGAACACGGCATTGATCGTAAAGAGCGCACGGGAATAGGCACTAAAAGCGTTTTTGGCCATCAGCTGCGCTTTGACCTTTCCAGGGGATTTCCCCTTCTCACTACGAAAAAAGTTTTTATCAGGGGAATCATCCATGAACTTTTGTGGTTTTTGACCGGCGATACAAACATAAAATACTTGGTGTGTAATGATGTCAAAATATGGAATGAGTGGGCTTTTCAGGTCTATCTTGAAAAAAATAACCTGGTCGGGAGACTGTCTCGCTACTCTCCGGAATGGACGGAAAAACTCAATTGGTTCGTGGAACAGATAAAAGCAAGTGATGATTTTGCCGCCGAGTGGGGTGAACTCGGCCCGATATACGGCAAACAGTGGCGGAAATGGGAGACACCCAAAGGGCAAGTCATTGACCAAATTCAAAACGTGGTAGATATGCTGAAAAATGATCCCAGTTCGCGTAGAATCATTGTCAGCGGTTGGAATGTCGGAGAAATCTTTGATTTAATACACGACCATAATCATGCTCCGCCTCCCTGCCATTCTCTCTTTCAATTTTATGTTCTAGACGGTAAATTGTCCTGCCAGCTGTATCAGAGAAGCGCCGATTTTTTCTTGGGCGTGCCATTTAACATAGCTTCTTACTCTTTGTTACTGATGATGATGGCCCAGGTTTCAGGCTATGAGGTTGGGGAATTCGTCTGGACTGGGGCTGATGTGCATCTCTACCTAAACCATTTGGAACAAGCTAAGGAACAATTGGCGCGCGAGCCGAGAACTCCACCAAAAATGAAACTAAATCCCGACGTAAAAAATATATTCGATTTTAAATTTGAAGATTTTACCCTTGAGGATTACAATCCCCATCCGGCCATTAAGGCGCCCATTGCTGTATGATTTCACTTATCGCCGCCATTGGGAAAAATAACGAACTCGGAAAGAATAACAAACTTCTGTGGCACTTGCCCGCAGATATGAAACACTTCCGAGACACTACGGCTCTCCACGCGGTCGTTATGGGCCGAAAAACTTTTGAATCCATCGGCAAACCTTTGCCGAACCGGAGGAATATAGTAATTACCCGGGACGTGAATTATAAAAAGGGGGGTATTGAGGTGGTAAATTCGCTCGCTGGAGCATTAGATAAATTCCCGGACCAGAAAGAAGAAATTTTCATCATCGGCGGCGGAGAACTATACAAGCAAACGATGGAGATAGCCGACAAGCTTTATATTACGCACGTGAACGCGACGGATAGCGGCGCGGACACTTTTTTCCCCGAGATTATTCCGATTGTTTGGAAGGAGATAAAACGGGAAGAACACAAAGCGGACGACAAAAATCCTTTCGCTTATACTTTTTCTATTTACGAAAAAATTTAGGGGTCTGCGGGGGTACGGATGCGAATGAAGACATCCTTGCCGTCCGGAGATTTTTCTTTTTTGTATTTTCTATATTTGTTCCTTTCTATCTTTTTCACCAGTTCTTTCTCTAGATCAAAGTCTAAAATTTCCGACATACCCAATAAGAAAATTGCCACATCGGCGAATTCTTCTGCTACTTTTTCCTTGTCTTCACCTTGATTATATTTCTTGAACGCCTCGGACAATTCTTCGTGCGCCCGGCAGAATTCCAGCGCCACATCGGTTGTATTAAATCCTTTCTCCAATTTGTTGCGCATCACTTCTTTTTGTAATTTTTTTAAATCCACCATATATTATTGATTTTGATATTTTTCAATATCTTTATTTAGAATTTCCAATTTCACTCCGGCTTTTTTAAAAATATCCTGACTTCTTTTGGAAACATGATAGTCCCGCTCCGCCACTACTCTTTCTATGCCGGCAGTGATGGTGAGCTTGGCGCAAGTATAGCAGGGCACCATCTTGCAATACAAAGTTGAGCTCTGCAACGACACTCCGAAGCGCGCCGCTTGGGCGATGGCATTCTGTTCCGCGTGGGCGGTGCGCACGCAGTGCATGGAATCCGCGCCGGCTTCATTTATGATTTTGTGCATTTCGTGGCCGATGTCATCGCAATGCGGCAGACCCGGCGGCGAACCGACATAGCCGGTGGAAATTACTCTCTTGCTTCGGGCGATGACACAACCGCTCCGACCCCGGTCGCAAGTCGCCCGGGTACCCACATAGTTTGCCAGGCCGATAAAATACTCGTCCCAAGAGGGCCTCTGGTATTTTTCATTCTTTTTTATAGACTTTTTCATTGGTTTAATCTTACTCCTAAATCCGTCTTTTGCCAATTCTAGAATTTATAGTAATTCTTGGATTTTATATTTTTTATCTTTTTTATTTTTTCAAAAAGCGGCTGGTATAGATCCTCCCGCGGATCTACCATGAGCTCTTTTTTATTAATCTTGTCTGTAAATTCTACCGGCGCATTCAGTATGATGGCTAGCGGCTGTTGTTCTTTTCCTTCCCCCGTACAAAGTACCGCAGCGGTCGCTAAGCTATCGGCCACATCCGTGCGAGATAATTTCAAAATTCTTCCAAAAATATCCGGGCTGCCGCGGTAATCTCTAACTCCCTTAAATCCGGCATAACCAATGGCCGCACCGACTATCCCTACCCGTAAAGGAAATAATCTACTGTCGGTAATCAAAACACCCAGGTGTTTTATTTTATATTTTCTCTTTAGTATTTTTCTGACAGCCTCTGCTGTTTTGAAAGGGTTCTTGGGCAATAAAATTATTTTGCCCGCCGCATTAGATTCGTCGATGCCAGCCGACGACATTACCATCCCCTCTTTTATGGTAAGCCAAGTATATTTAGTGCGAAGCATGTATTCGCTCTCAGCTCGAATTATCTTCTCGCGCATTTCATCATGAGGTATTTTGGTGTCTATGGTTACTGTGCGCCCTTCAGAAAGCGCGGCTAGTTTAGAAGTAATGACCAAGATCGATCTCTCCGGAAGTTTTTTCACGTATTTTAAAATAAAAGATATCAGGTCTTCGTTCTCGCGGAATATTCTGGTTTTAATCGCCTTAACCTGCATATTGGTAATTTAATAAAATCGTGCCTCGGTTGTTGAGTTTTTTTACCGATTTTAAAACAAAATTATATTTTTTAAATTTATTGCCGGAAAACATCGGCACGCCGGAAGTGAAAACATAGGGTTCAATGGTAACAAAAAGTTCATCCAGCATTTTATTTTGGAGACAAAAATTATACACCTGCGGTCCGCCCAGAATCGCCACTCTTTTATAATTTTTGCTAGCCAAAAGTTTTTTTAAATTATGTTTGGCGGGATTTAGAAATATAACCGAGCCTTTTTGCTCAAGCTTAGCTTTAGAAGTTAGCACGAATGTGTTGCGACGATTTAGTTTTGTCTTGGCAACTTCATAGGTGTTGCGCCCGACAATGACTGCATCCATTTGGGCGAGAGCGTTCTGGAAAAATTTCCGGTCTTCCGCGCTGGTCCAGTCGGTACCGGAATTGCCGCTCCGAGCTATCCGGCCGTCTATGCTGGTGGCGACATAAGCAACACAAAGGATTTTGTGTGGCAACTTAAGTTTTTGGCTCATGGCGAAGCGCCCCGAAGATATATTTGTGGTCTATGATAAAACCAAGATTCAGGATATGCTTCTTTTCCAAAAAAGCTAGCAGGTTGTTGACTAAAACGAAGGAGACAGAAATTCCAACGGCGAACAGCGCGCGCTCCAGCACTACGATCGGTATAAGAGATATCCAAACCGGCGCGGGTAAAGCGAAGACCCAGATCCATAAAGCCCCGCCAACTGCATGAGCGGTGAAGGTTGCTCCCAGCGATCGGGCAAGCAGGAAACGATCTCGCAGAAAATAAGCAATAATGGGAATAGTCCAAAAAAGAGAAAAATACCAAACGGTTCTTCCGATGGGATGGATAACGAATGCAAGAATGGCGATTATCGGAATCACCAAATTAAATTTCCCTTTCTTGGCAAAATACAGTACTGCAAAAAGCATCGGCAGAAAACGGATAATTGTTCCCGCGTCTTCCACGACCGCGCCATGCACCAAAAAATTGACGAACTGCATAAAAAACACCGCAAGGACACCCGGCCCAGTGCCGATAAAAGCTCCGGCCACGGGCGCAAAAGCATCATAGACCATAAATTTAGCTTTTGAACCTTCCAGTTGAGTTATGGGAATCTGCAGGGCGATAAATCCCAAAACCGCAAAAATAATAATGAATAAAACCTTCTCCTTTGAAAAATATTGTTGGATTTTTAACATATTCATATTGTAGCACGATTGCCCGCTAGTCAACTACTTCAATCCCCATAGACCGCGCGGAGCCGGCAACGATGTTAATCGCGCCATCCAGGTCTTTGGCGTTCAAGTCGGGCATTTTTTTCTGGGCAATTTCTGCCGCCTGTTTACGAGTTATTTTGCCCGCTTTGGTAAGCGCATTTTTGCCGGACCCCTTTTCCACGCCGGCAGCCTTGAGAATCAGGCCGGCGGCCGGCGGAGTTTTTACCACAAAATCGTAGCTGCGGTCTTCGTAGACGGTAATGTGCACGGAAACTTTGTTGCCCGCGAAATTCTTGGAGGCGGCGTTAAATTTGGTCACGAAATCGCCGATATTGATACCTGCCTGTCCTAAGGCGGGGCCCAAGGGTGGCGCCGGAGTCGCTTTAGCGGCTTCAATGATTAATTTTACTTTTTTTGTTACTTGCTTAGCCATAGTGGTTAGATTAACTTAAATTTTCTTCACTTGCAAGAAATCCAATTCCACGGGTGTTTCGCGGCCGAACATGGAAACCAGCACTTTAATTTTCCCGCGGTCCTGGTCCACGGAATTTATCTTGCCCTCCAGATCCTTAAACGGTCCGTCGGTAATCAGCACCGTTTCTCCGACCTCCAAATCAATGTTGTGCGAGATTTTGTCCGTATCCATCTTCTTGAACAGATAGTCCACTTCTTCTTTCTTCAACGGCACGGGGTTCACGCCCGCGCCGACAAAACCGGTTACCCGCGGAGTATTGCGCACCACATACCAGGAATCGTCGGTCACAATCATATCCACCAAAACATAGCCGGGGTAAATTTTTTCTTCCACTTCTACCCGCTTGCCGGCTTTTATTTTTATTTTCTTTTCCACCGGCACGATGACGTTGAAAATTTTTTCGCCCATACCGAGGGAATCAATGCGTTGCTTCAAATTGCGTAGGACGACATTTTCGTACCCGGCATAGGTATGGATTGCATACCAATTTCTTGCGCCTTGTGTTTCTTGTTTCGGCATTTTGAGAATTCTTTAAACGGCAATTACTTGTCCCAGCAACTTGGAGAAAAGATAATCAAAAACTCCCAGATAGTAGGCAACCACTACCGACAGAATGATAACGATGACCGTGTAGTAAAAGGTCTGGCGCCGCCCCGGCCAGATAACGTGTTTCAGCTCGGTCTTGGTTTCTTTTAGATACTCAACAACTCTACTCATAAAAAAGCCCTTCGCAGGGCTTTTTTAATCTTACTCCCTTTGCCTAAAAAGTCAACCCGCCAGAGGACGGGCAAGCTTATCTGATTTCGTAGGTGATGGTGACGTTAGAGGTGATTTTATTCTCGCCGGTCGGTAGCTCGGGCGCGGGCACGGAGCTGATAGCACTGTCCAGTTTCGCTTCCATTCCCCCCATACCATACATATAATAATCCCCGCCTTCCGAGAAATTCACAATGCGCACCAAGCGCACGCCCAAGTCGCTGGCCAGAGATTCCGCTTTGGCTTTGGCTTCGTCAATCGCCATCTGGCGCGCCTGCGCTTTTAATTCATCTTCGTTTTCAATAGATAGATTAGGCCCGTTTAATTCTCCCACTCCCAGATTGCCCAGTCCGGACATAAGCGCGCCCGTCTTGGAAAGGTCGCGCACTTTTACCGACATATATTCCGAAACTTCGTAGCCTATGATTTTCGGCGTTTCGGAACTGCAAGGCATCCCCATGCCCACATCATAGCAAGGCCGGCCGTAATCGTATTTCGGATACGAATTGTAGCTTTCGGTCTTAATGTCTTTTTTGGCGATGCCCTGTTGGTCCAAGAAAGCAAGCGCTGATTTTTCTTTGGCGGTCGCTTTGCTTTGCGCTTCCTTCACATCCTTCGCTTCTTCGCGAATAGTGATATTTACCATCGCAATATCCGGTGCGGCAAAAACTTCGCCCGTGCCGGAGAAACTTATGGTTGCCAATTCGGACACACTACCTATATATTTATAACTTTTGATTTCGGTTACAATCTTGGTCACAACCAAAAGCGATACGATAACCATAAGCATCGTTCCTGCTTGGAAAAATTGTGTTTTTTCTTTAGAATTTTCCATTGCTTTTTACCTTATTTCTAAAAGTTCAACCTCAAAAATCAATGTGGCGTTCGGCGGAATTACATCACCAACGCTTCTCTCGCCGTAAGCGTCTTCCGACGGAATAGTCAGAGTCCTTTTTTCTCCCACTTGCATGCCCAAGATACCTTTGTCCCAGCCCGGGATTACTTCGCCGGCTCCGAGAGTAAACACAAAGGGCTCCATATGGCCAAACTTCGGGTCCACGTTGGAATCAAAGACCGTGCCGTCTGCCAGCCGGCCGGTATAATTCATGGAAACCGTATCGCCCGCCTTCGCTAAAGCTTCGGCGGGCAAGCCCGTTTTTGCAACATCCATAACATCTTTTTTATTATTGACACTAATAAAGATTAAGCCGGCAAACAGCAACAAGATTACCACCGCCAAGGTAAGGTTCATTTTATTTTTCATATTTCCAGTATACGCTTTTTATTTTTTTACACAATATTGACTTCCGGCACCAGGGTGAGGCCGAATTTTTTCTGCACCGAGGCGATTATTTTATCCGCCAGTTTCAATATTTCCGCTCCGGTCGCGCCGCCGTGGTTGACCAGAACCAGGGCTTGCCTCTCATGCACTCCCACGTTGCCCTCCCGATACCCTTTCCAGCTTGTCCCGAGCTTTGTCGAGGGGCTTGCTCGTTCAATGAGCCAGGCGGCGGGAATTTTTATCCTGCCGGCTTCTTCAAAAAACGAAATGTCGGGATAATCTGCCTGTAGCTCTTTCAGTTTCTCGGGAGTCACAAAAACATTCTTGAAAAAACTGCCGGCGTTGCCGATATCTTGGGGGTCGGGCAACTTACTCCGGCGGATAACGGCTACCGCGTCGCTGATATCCTTCGGGCTCTTTACTTCTATCCGATTTTTTTTTAGATAATCTTTCAGGGTGCGGTAATTTGTGTTGGGCTGGCCGCTTTTCGTGAGTTTGAGGGTAATGGCGGAAATAAAATATTTGCCCCGGTGGCTATTTTTAAAGACACTGTCGCGGTAGCCCAGCCGGCATTCGTCGCAGTTAAAAATTTTCTTGGCGCCGGTGGCAATTTCATACGCCTCCACCGCCACCAGCGTCTCTTTGAGCTCCGCGCCATAAGCCCCGATGTTCTGCATCGGCGCCGCACCCACCGAGCCGGGAATGAGCGACAGATTTTCAATGCCCCAATACCCGCGCGCCACCGCAAATTCCACCAAGTCGTGCCAAATTTCTCCGCCCATCGCGCGCAAGATTGCGTTTTCCGTGTCTTCTTCTATAATCTCAATCCCCCGGAGTTTGTTCAGCACCACCAGCCCTTCCCAATCGCGGGTAAAAAGCACATTACTGCCCCCACCGAGAAATATTTTTTTATTCTCTTTGAATTCTTGGGCGTTGAAAAGTCCGGGCAACTCTTCTGCTTTATTAACCTCGGCGAAAAACTTGGCTTTTGCGGAAACGCCAAAAGTGTTCAATTTTGATAAATCATAATTTTGCCTTATCTCCATTTTACAAAATTTCTTTTTCCAGCCGCTTCTCAATTTCCTCTTCGCTGACCGGGCGGAGCATTTTATGCAATTCCGGGTCCTGCGACAAGTCTATGCCCTGCTTACGTAAAAGTAGAATCAGCATTTTGATAACCTTGGTGATTTCTTTTTCGGAAATAATATTCAGTTGGAGGTGGGTCTCTTCCCGTAAGTCGTCCACTTTGGCGGTGCGGTTCTGGGAGATAAGCACAAAAATGGCCAGGATGATTGCCTCCAGGGACACTATAGTTGTGAGTAAAATAAATGGATACGGGTCAAAAATCGGAATGGCTTTAATCTGCCCGGTGTTAATAAGTATCCAGCCCATGAATAAAACTAGGTTCAGCAACAAAAAATTGCTACTGCCGAATTTTGCCGTCATAAAATCCGCTACTTTTTCGGTTATTGTCCTGCGGGCGTTGGCTTTTGCCTTGATACTGCGGAATATTTTCCGGCGCGTTTCCTCGTTCTCGCCAAAGAGCGCCTTTAGGAATGAAACATGGTTTGGGCCCATAGCTCTAGTATGACATATTTTAAAAAATATAGTATATTGGAAGCATGAAAAATTTTTCTATTAGATTACCTCGTTTGGGCACAGAAAACGCTTTCGCGGTTATCGGCAAAGCCAAAAAGTTTGAGGAAGAAGTGCTAAAACCGCAAGGCAAGCACCTTGTATATCTACAGATAGGCGAACCGGGTTTTAACACGCCGGACAATATCAACCAGGCGGCGATCAATGCCCTCAAAAATGGGGCGACTCATTATACCGCGACTCCCGGCATTCCCGAGTTGCGCTCCGCCGTCGCTGAAAAAACCAGCCGGGAAACTGGCGTCGCTTACACTACAGAAGACGTAGTTATCACCTCCGGCGGCAAATCGATCATTTTTTACATGTTAAACGCTCTCCTCGACCCCGGCGACGAAGTTATCATTCCCAATCCCGGCTATCCCATTTATGGCTCGGTCACGGAATACTTGGGCGCCAAAGTCGTTCCCTTGCATCTGCGTGAAGAAAATAATTTTAACTTAGACATTGAGGAGCTCAAACAAAGCATCACCCCAAAAACAAAACTCTTGGTCATCAATTCACCGCAAAATCCGACAGGCGCGGTGTTTACAGAAGAAAGTATCCGCGCGGCGGCAGAGCTTGCAAAAAAACATGACCTCTGGGTTCTCACCGATGAAATTTATAACGAAATGATTCATGAAGGCAAACATTTTTCCATCGCAAGTATCGTCGATATGGCAGAGCGCACCGTCATCTTGAATGGCTGTTCCAAGACTTACGCCATGACCGGCTATCGCATCGGCTGGGGAGTAACCAAAAACAAAGAGATGACCGCGGCGATGGAGAAGTTCGCCTGCAACGATACTTCTTGCCCTCCCGCTGTTTCGCAATACGCGGCGCTGGAAGCCATCACCGGGCCGCAAGACGAAGTTAAAAAAATGCTGGTAGAGTATAAAAAAAGACGTGACCTGTTGGTAAAGTTAGTCAATGAGGTTCCGGGCATGAAATGCCATTCGCCCAAAGGCGCTTTTTACCTAATGGTCAATGTCCGAGAAATACTTGACAAACTCAGGATTACCGCCGCGGAATTCTGCGACCGGCTGATGAAGGAAGCGAATGTGCTTATCCTGCCCTGCACGGTCTTCGGTCATTTTGGCGAAGATTTTGTGCGCTTCTCCTATGTCTCCACCGAAGAAAATATCGTAGAGGGCATGGCGCGCATAAAAAAATTCGTGGGGTCTCTGCCTATTTGAAGTTTAACCTCTAATAACAGACACCGAGCCGTCTCGGTTGAGCTGGATAACCCGCGACGGCGGGCCTGAAATTTCTCCGCCGTCTATATATAAATCCACCTTGCCGCCGAAATAATTCTTCGCCTCGGCAATATTTTTCGCCGGCTCGGCGCCCTCAACATTGGCCGAGGGGGCGATGAGCGGACCGGTGTAGATAAGCAAGTTGCGCAGTTCCGGAGATGCGGGGATTCGAAAAGCCAGGCTTCTGGTGCCGCAGTGGAGATATGAAAATTTGTCGTCTAGGCAATCTAAAATTATACTCACGGGTCCCGACCCCTCGATTCCGCTCGGGGCAAGCCAATATTCTTTTAATTTTCTTTTTTCTTCAGGTGAGAGTCTAATGGAAAATCTCTCCAGTTCCGCTAGGTCGCCGATTAGGATAATGCAGGGTTTGGCTGGCGCGCGCTGGCGAATCTCATAAATTTTTTTGACCGCCGTTTCATCTGCCGCGCGACAGACGATGCCGTAAATGGTGTCGGTGGGCATCACTGCTACCTTGCCCGCCCGGAGCGCGTCTATTAAATTAGAATCATCCCAATTCATAAAAATGGCTGAGTTTTTTATGCTATAATTATACCAATAACCGCATGGCGACAAAAGGCGTCCTAAAATTTTTCGACAAACTGGAAGACAGAATCAGGGGAATTTTAAGCCATTACCCCATTCTTTACGCCTTTTTAGGCGGGGTCGGGGTGGTGCTTTTCTGGCGCGGGGTCTGGCACACGGCGGACGACTTGGGGGTCGGCTCAATTACTTCGCTGGTTCTCGGTTCGGTTCTTTTGCTGTTGACCGGGGTTTTTGTTTCCGCCTTTATCGGTAATAAATTGATTATCTCCGGCCTCATCGGCGAGAAAAAACTTTCGGAAAAAGCGGAGGAGGAAATTGAAACTGAAGAGGCCCAATTAAAAAACCTGCAAAGCACTTTGAATCGGGTGGAAAAAAGATTGCCGACCTAGAGGCCGAAGTGGGGAAAAAATAGCGGGGTCGCTTGCGCAGGCCTCGTCAGACGAGGCACGTCTGCACGGGGCTTTCGGGGCCTCAAGCC
>CAZPJV010000020.1:0-11289 GCA_964586975.1 uncultured Candidatus Saccharibacteria bacterium | reverse complement strand
CCCAAAGATTAAAAAAAAACTTTTATTTTTAGTACACGAAGGCAGCGCCCAAACTAATTTAAAAGCGGTCAAAGAAGCTATTGATGCCGGCAAGATAAACGCAGAAATTTCGGCAGTAATTTCTGATAGCGAATCTGTGCCAAATTTGGAAAAAATATCGCCGGACTATATATGTCTCGCGGGATGGAAAAAAATTATACCTGAAAAATTTATCAAAAATTATAAAATGTTGAATATTCATCCCGGTCTGATTCCAGATACGATTGACGGCAAGGTGCTAAATCCGGATGGTACCGAAGGACTGTGGAATAAAGGTATGTACGCCAATAGAGCCATTCAAAACTTTTTAAACCAAAAATCCACCTATGCCGGCTCATCCATCCATTTTTTAACTTCCGAATTTGATTTCGGACCGGTGCTCGGCAGATGTTTTGAAAAAATAGATTCCGACGACACCGTAGAATCTTTATATGCCCGTCTCAAGAAAAAAGAAAACGCGCTGTATGTGGAAATTTTGGAAAAATTAACCCGCGCCAGTGGATAACAACAAACTTAAAATCTTAATTATCGGGAGCGGGGGCAGGGAACACGCGGTCGGCTGGAAGGTGAAGCAATCCTATCGCGCCGGAGATATTTTTTTCGCGCCGGGCAATGCCGGCACGGCGAAAATCGGAACGAATGTGGAAATAAAAGCGACGGATATTCCAAAACTTTTAGAATTTGCGCAGAAAGAAAAAATAGACCTGACCTTGGCTCTGCCGGACGACCCATTGGCGCTGGGCATCGTGGACGAATTCAGGCATGCGGGTTTGCGCATTTGGGGTCCCACGAAAGCCGCCGCCCAACTGGAGTGGTCTAAGGCTTTTGCCAAAGATTTTATGGCGCGATACAACCTGCCGACGGCGAAATTCAAAGTGTTAGACAATTATGAAGAGACAAAAAAATATGTGGCTGGAGAAATGTTGCCTGTGGTTATCAAGGCCAGCGGGCTGGCGCTGGGCAAGGGCGTTATAATTTGCGAGACCCGCGAGGACGCCGACAAAACTTTGGAAAACATCTTTATTAAGAAAATTTTCGGCGACGCTGGCAAGGAAATTGTGATTGAAAAATTTCTGGCCGGTCCGGAGATTTCCATCCATGCGTTTTCCGACGGCAAAAATTATAAAATGCTGCCGCCCTCGCAAGACCACAAAAAAATCGGCGAGAACGACACCGGACCGAACACCGGCGGCATGGGCACGGTCGCGCCGCTGCCTTTTGTATTAAATAAATTAATGGACAAAATAGAAAAAACGATTGTCGCGCCCGCCATAGAAGCCATGAACAAAGAGGGGAATGCATTCTCTGGTTTACTCTATCCCGGCCTGATGCTCACCAAGGACGGGCCGAAAATTTTGGAATTTAACGCCCGCTTTGGCGACCCGGAAACGCAAACTTATATGCGCCTTTTAGAAACCGACATCTTGGATATTTTTGACGCTTGTCTGGACGGCAAACTGAACGGCGTTGAACTGAAGTGGCAAGACGCGTTTGCTTGTAATATCGTGCTCGCTTCCGGCGGATACCCGGGTAGCTACGAGAAAGGGAAAATCATTTCTGGACTGGAAGACGCGGAAGCAACACCGGATGTTGTCGTCTTTCACGCCGGCACGAAAATGGAAGGAAATAATTTAATTACCAACGGTGGGCGAGTGCTGGGGGTCTCCGCCACCGGTAAAACTCTTGCAGAAGCCCTGGAGAAAGCGTATACAGCCATAGAAAAAATTTCCTTTGAAGGCATGCAGTATAGGAAAGATATTGGTAAAAAAGCGTTAGAAATGCTAAAATGATTCGTATGAAAAATCCAAAAGTCGGCATTATCATGGGCTCCGATTCGGATTTGGAAGTATTCGCCGAAGCGGCAAAGGTTTTAGAAGAATTCGGCGTGACCTACGACATGACGGTCGGCTCGGCACATCGAGCTCCGGAACGAGCAAAAAAATACGCGGAGACCGCTATTGCGAGAGGCATAAAAGTGCTCATCGCCGGCGCCGGCGGCGCGGCGCATCTAGCTGGGGTTATCGCGGCACATACGACGCTACCGGTAATCGGATTGCCGGTCAAAGCAAAAAGCTTGGACGGCCTGGACTCACTGCTTTCCACCGTCCAGATGCCGCCGGGTATTCCGGTCGCCACCGTCGGCATTAATGCCGGAAAAAACGCCGGCCTTTTGGCTTTGCAAATTCTGGCTACTGCAGACAAAGCCTTGGAAGAAAAACTGAAAGAATACAAAAAGAAAATGAGTCAGGAGCAGAAAGCCAAAGGCGAAAAACTTTCCGAAATCGGCTATAAAAAATACCTGAAGAAATAAATATGAGGGATCTGTATGCAAAATCAGGAGTAAATATAGAAAAAGGCAGTGAGGTCGTCAGAAGAATAAAAAGAGTGGTGGCCTCCACTCACAACAGGGCGGTTTTGAAAAACATCGGCAGTTTCGGCGGATTGTATGATTTGTCGCAAATAATAAAAAATTACAAAAACCCCGTATTGGTGCAAAGTATTGACGGCGTTGGCACCAAGCTCTCGGTCGCCCGAATGATGAATAAATACGACTCAGTTGGGGCAGATATAGTAAATCACAGCTGCAACGACGTGTTGGCGATGGGCGCTCGGCCGCTGATTTTTCTGGATTATGTGGCCAATGAAAAACTTGAGCCGAAAGTCATGGCAGCGATAGTCAAAGGCATGGCCAAGGCCTGTCGCGAGAACGGGGTTGCGCTTATCGGCGGGGAAACAGCCGAAATGCCCGGAGTGTATCGCAAAGGCGAACACGACATTGCCGGAGCCATCACCGGCATCGTGGAAAAAAATAAAATAATTACCGGGGAGCGCATCCGGCGCGGAGATTTAATTCTGGGTTTGCCGTCCAATGGACTGCACACCAACGGCTACTCTCTGGCCCGAGCGCTCTTGTTCCAGAAGGCCAGACACACCGTCAAAACTAAAAAAGCGGAGCTCGGCGGCTCCATCGGAGAAATTTTAATGCGAATCCATAAAAATTACTGCCGGCCGATTTTTAGATTGCTGGACGATGGGATTGATATTAGGGGCATCGCGCACATTACCGGCGGCGGTTTTATTGAAAATCTGCCCAGGGTTCTGCCGAAAAATCTTAATGCCCGAGTAAACAAAGGCGCTTGGCCGATTCTGCCGATTTTTACTTATCTGCAAAAAATCGGCCGGGTTTCGGAAAGAGAAATGTATCGGGTATTCAATATGGGTATCGGGTTGATGGCAATCATTCCCAAGGCGCAGAGAAAAAAAGTTGAGCGTCTGCTAAAAAACTACAAATCTTTTTGGATCGGCGAAATTACGTCGGGGCAAGGCAAGGTCACTTTCAAATAGCATGGAGCTGGAAAAAATCAAAGCGCATATAGATGATGTTTTGAAAGAAACCAATTTTGATTTTTTGGGCGAGCGGAAGAAAGGGAAGGTGAGGGATGTCTACGAACATGGTGATAAATTAATTTTAATAGCCACGGACAGATATTCGGCGTTTGATAGGAACCTGGCTTTGGTGCCGTTTAAGGGCGAGGTCTTGACTCAGATCACTATGTTTTGGTTTGAAAACACCAAAGATATAATCCAAAATCACATCTTGAGTTCGCCTGACCCAAATGTGGTCATAGTTAAAAAATGCAAAGTTATCCCAATTGAGATGGTGGTGCGCGGATATATTACCGGTTCCACCAACACTTCCCTCTGGACGCTTTATAAAAACGGGCAGAGAGATTTTGGAAATTTCGTGCTTCCGGACGGAATAAAGAAAAACCAAAAATTGGACACGCCGGTTTTGACTCCTACCACAAAATCAGAAGAGCACGACCGGCCGATAACACCGAAGGAAATAGTAGCAGAAGGTATAATGCCAGAAGAATTATGGAATGAAATGGCGGGTAAAGCGTTAAAAATATTTACAAGAGGGCAGGAGATAGCATTAGAAAAGGGGCTTATTTTAGTAGATACTAAATATGAATTCGGCCTAGATGCAACCGGCAAACTTACGCTGATTGACGAAATCCACACTCCGGACTCTTCGCGATACTGGAAGGCGGGAAGCTATCAAGAGAGATTCGCAAAAGGCGAAGAGCCGGAATATTTTGACAAAGAATTTTTGCGCTTGTGGTTCAAGGAACATTGCGACCCTTATAAAGACGAAGTCTTGCCCGAAGCGCCACCGGAATTGGTGGCCGAGCTTTCTCGCAGATATATTGAAATCTACGAAATAATTACCGGCAGGCATTTCGCGCACGACTTTAATACTCCGATTTTGGAACGGATTGTGAAAAATCTTGTAAAAATTTATTAAATATGGTATAATATAAGAATATGCTACAAAATTCTATTAGTCCGTTGGATGGCAGATACTTTGAAAAAACCCGCGCCCTGGCGCCTTATTTCTCCGAGGAAGCGCTGATGAAATACCGGGTAATGGTGGAAGGGGAATACCTGATTGCCTTATCGCTTTCGCGCAAAACGGCCCTGCGAAAATTCAAAAATACCGAAATAAAAAAAATCAGAAATCTCTGCAAACTTTCTGGCAAAGATTTTAAGCAAATTAAAAAAATAGAAAAAACCACTCAACATGATGTCAAGTCGGTAGAATATTTTATAAAAGAAAAACTCGCCCGGACTTCGCTCAAAGATAGTGCCGAGTGGGTGCACTTCGCTCTGACCTCCGAAGATACCAATAATATAAGCTATGCGCTTGTGCTTTCTGATTCCTTGGACAAAGTATTAAAACCGGCTATTTCAAAAATCATTGATAATTTGAATTTGCTGGCTAAAAAATATAAAAGTTTGCCGATGCTGGCCCGCACCCACGGCCAGCCGGCCAGCCCCACCACTTTTGGCAAGGAGATGAAAATATTCTCTGCGCGTCTCAAAAAACAGTTTAACATTTTGCAAAATATTAGAATATCCGCGAAACTAAACGGGGCTTCCGGCAACTGGAACGCGCACCGCGCAGCATACCCGCAGGTAAATTGGCAAAAGTTTAGTGAAGATTTCTTAAAGAAATTAAAATTGTTTCCAAATTCTATTACCACTCAGATTGAAAATCACGACAGTTATATAGAAATTTTTGACGCTCTCCGGAGAATAAATACCATTCTTTTGGATTTCAATCAGGATATCTGGCGATACATTTCGGACGAGTGGATCGTGCAGAAACCGAAGGCCGGGGAAGTGGGTTCATCCACCATGCCCCATAAAATAAACCCGATATATTTTGAAAACAGCGAAGGCAATCTCGGCTTAGCCAATGCGCTCTTTGAATTTTTTGCGCGAAAACTGCCGGTTTCGCGCCTCCAGCGCGATTTGTCGGATTCCACCGTGGAGCGCAATATCGGCGTCGCCTTCGGGCACTCGCTGGTAGCTTATGAATATCTTTTAACCGGTCTTTCCCGCATTGAAGCCAATAAGGCTAAAATAACAGCGGCTTTATCGGCTCATCCGGAAGTTATTGCGGAAGCGATTCAAACTATTTTGCGCCGGGAAGGAGTAAAAATGCCGTATGAAAAATTGAAAGAACTGACCCGGGGCAGGGAAGTGACTTTGGAAGACATCCGCGCTTTCATCCAAACGCTCAACATGAGCGACAAAGTTAAAAAAGAGCTTCTGAAGCTCACCCCAGAAAATTATATCGGTCTGGCCACCAAACTTGCCTCTTATAAATAAACTATTCTAATATTCTATAGAATTGTAGAATAGAAAATGGAATACAAAAGCGAAAAAAGGATATGCCAAAACTGCAAACAAGACTTTACCATCGAGCCCGACGATTTCGGATTTTATGAAAAAATAAAAGTGCCCCCGCCAGAAGTATGTCCGCAATGCAGACAGCAAGAAAGGTTGATTTTTAGGAATTTTAGAACCTTATATAAAAGAAAGTGTGATAAATCAGGGAAGAGCATAGTCTCGATTTATAACCCCGACACCATTTTCCCTGTATTTGACACCATAGAATGGTGGGGAGATGGTTGGGATCCTATGGATTTCGGTAGAGATATCGATTGGAGTGTGTCATTTTTCTCTCAAGTTACGGATTTGTTTTTTAAAGTCCCACATATGTCCATAATGAATACCAAATGTGTAAATTGTGAGTATTCTAACCAAATTAAGGACAGTAAAAATTGCTATCTAATTTACGGGGGTATAGAAAGTGAAAACTGTGATTATGGGCACATTGTCTGGTATTCAACAGATTCAATAGATAATCTTTATATCTTTAAAAGTGAGTCTTGTTATGAATGTATTGATTGCTTGAATTGCAATAAAATTTTTTATTCTGAGGAATGCGAAAGTTGTGCGGAAAGTGTGGGTCTTTTTGATTGCCGCGGGTGTTTTAATTGTATCGGATGTGTTGGCCTGGTCAACAAATCTTATCATATTTTTAATAAACCAGTCAGTAAAGAAGAGTATGCGCAATTTTTAAAAGAAAATCCTTTATGTAAAAGAGAGTCGATAGAAAAAATATTAAAAGGGAAAGGGGGCTTGCGCAGAATTTTACCTCAAAGATCATTCTTTGGATTCCGTAATAATAATGTCTCGGGAAATCATATTTACAATGCCCGGAATATTCATAATTCTTTTGATGTTAAAAGCGGAGAAAATTCAAAATTTTGTTTTACGGTAACAAAAGCTGTAGATACATATGATGTAGGGTTTTCACCTGATTTAGAAGAATGTTATCAAGTACTAACGGGGGAGGGGCATAAAATAATTTATTCTCATAATATATTCAATGGCCATGATATTTACTATTCCGATAACTGTTATGGTAGTGACCATCTTTTTGGGTGTTATGGTTTACGCAAGAAGTCCTATTGTATTTTAAATAAACAATATACGAAAGAAGAATATGTCGAGCTCTTACCTAAGCTCATTGATCTAATGAAAAAATATAATGAATGGGGTAATTTTTTTCCAAAAGAATTGAGTCCATTTGCTTATAACGAAGCTATTGTATGTAAATGAATACATGCCCCTTAGTCGGGAAGAAGCGCTCACTCAGGGATTTATATGGCAAGATAACATACCCAGCACAAGTGGTCAGGAAACTATAAAGTTTTCTGATTTACCTAAAAATCCCATGGATTATGGAGAAAATTTAATGAAAGAAATCTTTGCGTGCGAAAATTGCGGAAAAAATTATCGTTTAATCCAACGGGAAATAGGGTTTTATAAAAAAATGAATCTGTCGATACCCGATAAGTGTTCCAATTGTAGACACGAAAGAAGGATGAAGGAAAGAAACCCGAGAGTCTTATGGGATACTATTTGTAAAAAATGCGGTGTAAAGATTAAAACTTCCTATAGGCCGGAAGATCAAAAAATATACAAACTTTATTGCGAAAAATGTTATCAAGCGGAAGTGTATTGATTTGTATTTTAAGCTGAAACGTGTAAAATGAAATTATGGTGCCTAGGATTTTGGCTTCGGTCTTGCTGTTGTTTTCCGTGCTTTTTTTGCCGTTCTGGGTGACGGCAATTCTGGCGCTGGCCGGAATGATTTATTTTCCAGTTTACTGGGAAGCGGTGGCACTTTTTTTCTTGTCGGATTTGCTCTACGGCGCGCCGGAAGCAAAATTTTTCAATCTGGTTTTTGTCTCTTTCTTCGTGTCGCTGGCGGTTTTGCTGGCTCTGGAAGCTTTAAAAAAGAAATTGAAATTTTACAATTAAATTGGATGGTCTGGAAAATTTTCAAAAAAAATAACCGCGGGGGCAACGAGTTCGTGGAACCGGACGAAATTTTTCTGGATTCAAAAAATCTAGCCAATTTCGACCGCCAGCAGTTTGAGGGACGAATGGAAAAACCGATTCCGAAACGGACGATTGTCGCGGTGGGCATTTTGTTTGTTTTCTTTGCCGGCGTTTTCGGCTCCCGCCTGGCATTTCTCCAAATCGGCAAAGGCGAAGCCTATTTCCAGCGAAGCCAGAACAACGTGCTGGAAAAAGTGGTTATTTTCGGCGGCCGGGGCATAATTTACGACCGCGCCAAAGTGGAACTCGCCTGGAACCAGCAAACCAGCGATACCGCGGTGCCCCTTCGCGCCTACATATCGCCCGGCTTTTCGCACCTGCTGGGCTATGTGAGCTATCCCGCGCAAGACAAGTCCGGGAATTACTGGCAAGTGGAATTTGAGGGTCTGGACGGTCTGGAAAAACAATACAACGACATTTTAAACGGAACCAACGGAGCCAAAATAATTGAGACGGACGCACTGGGCAAAACTTATTCCGAGAACATCGTCAACGCGCCGAAGCAGGGAACTGCCCTCCGGACCTCTATTGACGCCGGCATCCAAAAAGAATTGTTTGCCCTGATAAAAAATCTGGCGGACAGCAATTCTTTCACTGGCGGCGCGGGCATCCTTATGGACGTCCGCAACGGCGAACTAATCGCTTCCACCAGTTTTCCGGAATATAACTCTGAAATTTTATCCCTAGGTGAAAACCGAGAAACAATCAATGGCTACCTCAACGACAAAAGAAAAATATTTCTGGAGCGGGATATTTCCGGTCTTTACACTCCGGGCTCCATTGTCAAGCCTTTCTTGGCTCTGGCGGTCCTGGCGGAAAAAATCATTGACCCGAATAAGGAAATTCTCTCCACCGGCTCCATTTCCATTCCCAATCCCTATTTCCCGGACCAGAAATCGGTGTTCAAGGACTGGCGGGTCAACGGCTGGACCAACATGATAGAAGCCATCGCCGTATCTTCCGACATCTACTTTTATGTCGTGAGCGGAGGGTTTGAAGGCCAGAAGGGCGTCGGCATTTCCAAACTGGAGGAATATTCCAAACTTTTCGGCCTAGATGAAAAAACGGGCATTGACCGGCCGGATGAGAAGTCGGGCACAATTCCGAGCCCCGCCTGGAAACTCGCGACCTTTGCGGGCGACCCCTGGCGGCTGGGCGACACCTATAACACCGCCATCGGGCAATACGGCTTCCAGGTGACGCCGATAGAGATGGTCCGCGCCGTCGGCGCGATAGCCAACGGCGGCAAACTGCTGACGCCGCACCTGCTTTTAAACGACGCGGAAAAAGAAAATCCGGCGAGAGAAATAAATTTAAGCCCGCAATATTTTGAAATAGTCAAACGAGGCATGCGCGAAGCGGTAACCTATGGCACCGCCGTCGCGCTCAACGCGCCCTATGTGGAAGCGGCCGCCAAAACCGGCACGGCGCAGGTGGGAATTTCTAAAAACAAGGTAAATTCCTGGATAGTGGGATTTTTCCCTTACGAATCTCCCAAATACGCCTTCGCGGTCATGATGGAGAGCGGACCGGCGAGCGGCAGCATCGGCGCTTCCTCCGTTATGCGGCAACTTTTTGACTGGATGTCTATTAACACTCCGGAATATTTTGAGTGAGACCCGGTTTGCGTTTTAAATAATATTTTATATACTATACATATGCGCACAGCACGAATACTTTTGGGTTTAGGCGTCTGGCTAGCAATATTGCCATACCTCGGCTTTCCGTATTCCTGGAAAATGGCCTTGGTAACTCTGACCGGCCTTGGGCTGATTTATATAAGCTACGCCATGTATCAGGACAACAAAAAAGACGGCGCCGACGAGACTTTCGACAATTTCAAAGAAAACGGCAGTTTATTTTTCAGACATGCCGTGCGGTCCGCCAAACCGGAAACTGAAACTCCGCCGGAAACAGATACTCAACCGGACGCAGGCACTCGGGCAGAAATCAAAAATGGATAAATTTTCCAAAACCAGGCATTACGCGACGACATTCCTGCTGGTAGTTTTATTTTTTTCCGTGGGCGCTTATTGGGGCGAGGCCAAGCGCCCGGCCATTGAAAAAGTTAGCGACATTGCCGGCAGAGAAACAGCGGTGGAAACCAGCGCCGATTTTTCCCCGTTCTGGGAAGTTTGGAACAAAATTGATGAAAAATACCCCTCGCCGGACGAAACCTCCGACCAGCAAAGGGTCTATGGCGCGATTAAGGGCCTGGTAGACTCGCTGGGAGACCCCTACAGCGTTTATTTTGACCCAGCCGAAACGAAATCTTTCAACGAAGACATCGCGGGTAATTTTGAAGGCGTGGGCATGGAAGTCGGCCTAAAAGATAAGGTGCTGACCGTCATCGCTCCGCTCAAAGACACTCCGGCCTACCGCGCCGGCATAAAGTCCGGAGATAAAATTCTGAAAATAGACGACACGCTTACCGCGGGGCTCTCGGTGGAAGAAGCCATCAAATTAATCCGCGGGCAGAAAGGCACAACGGTTGTGCTTACCATCGCCCGCGAAGGCGAACGCGAGCCGAAGGAAATTAAAATCGTGCGGGATACCATAAATATCCCGACTCTGGACACCGAACTGCGGGCAGATAAAATTTTCGTTATCCGGCTTTACAGCTTTTCCGCCAATGCCACCAGATTATTTCGGAACGCGCTCAAGGAATTTATAGACGCCAACACCGACATGCTGCTGCTGGACCTGCGGGGCAACCCCGGCGGCTATCTCAACGCCGCCATTGATATGGCCAGCTGGTTTATCCAAGGCGGCAAGGTCATCGTTACCGAGGACTACGGCGGCAAACAACCGGCGGAAATCTTCCGGAGCCGGGGCTACGATGTCTTTAATGATAAATTGAAATTCGTGGTTTTGATTGACGGCGGCTCCGCGTCCGCCTCGGAAATTCTGGCCGGGGCGTTGCAGAGCCACGGCCGGGCGAAACTCGTGGGCACCCAGAGCTTCGGCAAGGGCTCGGTGCAGGAAGTGGTAAAAATAACCTCGGATACGGTGCTGAAGATAACGGTGGCCAAGTGGCTGACGCCGAGCGGCGCTTCCATCTCGGAAAAAGGACTGACGCCGGATTATGAAGTGGAGATAACGGAGAAAGATTCGGCGGCGAAAAAAGATCCGCAGATGGACAAAGCGGTGGAGTTGTTGCTTAACTGGAAATAGTAAAATGAAAGTTATATTTTTACAGGATGTGCCGAGGGTAGGGAAGCGGCACGATATAAAGGAAGTCAATGACGGCTACGCGCTTAATTTTCTCTTTCCTAAAAAACTCGCGACTTCCGCCACGGCACAAGCTTTGGCGGAATTGGAACAGCGCAAACAGACGATTGAGATAGAGAGGAAAGTGCAGGCCGACCTCTTGCTGAAAAATTTGGAAGAAATAAAAGGCAAAGTTCTGCACCTGAAAGAAAAGGCGGACGAGCAGGGACACTTGTTCTCCGGCATTCACGCCAAAGAAATCGTGGCCGCGATGCA
>CAZPJV010000019.1:0-11357 GCA_964586975.1 uncultured Candidatus Saccharibacteria bacterium | reverse complement strand
GCCGTGGCCAACGCGGTAGCCGCAAATCCCATGGCGCCCATGATTCCGTGCCACCGAGTCGTCCGCAGCGACGGAGGACTTGGCGGTTACTCCGGCAAAGGCGGCATCAAAACCAAGCGAAAACTTTTACTTAAAGAAGGGATAAAATTTTTATCTACCCAACCGAATTAATACCCCTACAAACTGGAGTTTGTAGGGGTGAAGTTATATAATATAAATATGACAAAAATAAAAACGGCTAGGCAGATGGAACGCCACCTCAAAGGCATGGCCAACCATTACCGCATCGGCATACTTCTAACCGTGGCGGCCGAGGAGGGAATAACTCTTGAAGGCGTTGTGAATGCTCTCCACGCCAACGAAAAAACAATCGGCGAGCATACCCGCAAGCTGGCAATTGCCGGACTCATAAATAAAAAATACAACGGCAAGTTTGTGGAACATACCTTGTCGCCTTACGGGAAAATGTTCGTAAACTTTTTGAAATCTTTTCAAAAGATCTAACCCGCGCCTTCTAAATGACACCCTTACAAACTCCAGTTTGTAAGGGTGTTGAATAAATATGAGTGAGTATATAATTAATTGCGTAAATGCTATAATCGGGGTATGAAGAAATTATTCGAGCTCGTACTGGTATTAGCGATTTTAGCGGGATTATATTATCTATACACCCAGGGCAAACCCGAAATTGTTGCTGAGCAAAAAGAAAAAGCGGCAGAGACCTCCGGACCAATTTCTATAACTTCCGAAGAAATAAGCGAAGAAAATTTTACCGGCTCCAAGCCGATGATAGCCGGAGCGGGTAAACTTGCGGATGCGGCGCGGGCTTATGTGGAGAACACCGTCTCGGAATTTGAAACGCAGGCAAACACGGATGTGCCCCCGATGCGCGCAGACTTCGGCGCGGATTCGCCTGCGGCCAGCTACTCCATAGAAATGGAAGCTTCGCGGCTTGAGGGCGCGAAAACCGAATCGGTGGTAATAAGCGTGTATGTTTACACCGGCGGCGCTCATGGTTCCAGTTTTTACAAAACATTCACCGCCTCCCGCGAGACCGGAGAAATCTTGTCTCTGGCCGATATTGTCAAACAGAATTCCCGCGAAGCATTCACGGCGCTGGTCAAAGAAAAATTAATCTCCTGGCGGCCGGAATTGAGCGGCGGAACGCCGGTGGTATTTGAGGAAGATGTGGCCAGCCTAACTTTTGATTCTTTGGAAAATTGGGCGTTGGATGCTGAAAATTTAATTCTGTATTTCGGCCAGTATGAAGTCGGCCCGGGCGCGCTGGGCGCTTTTCCATTTCCGATTCCGCGGCGCGAACTTGCGGATTTTTTGCGTTAGGTTAGAATACTCGGATGAGAAAATTTTCTCCCGCGGTGTTGCGTATTGGAATCTCTCTGGTTTTTTTATGGTTCGGCTGGCAGCAGGTTTTCGATCCGAATACCTGGGTATCCCTAATCCCGGAATGGGCCACCAGATTTTCCGGACTAAGCGCCGGCACGCTGGTCTTAGTCAACGGAACATTTGAGCTGGTCTTCGGCTCCCTGCTGTTTTTGGGCATATTCACCAGAGTGGTAGCGTTCCTGCTGGCTTTGCATCTACTGCACATTATGTCGGTAGTGGGCTACAACAGCATCGGGGTGCGCGATTTTGGATTATCAATGGGCGCCATCGCGGTCTTTCTCTACGGGGCGGACGCCTGGTGTCTAAACAAAAAATAATATGCCGAAAAATTTAGGACAGGGAATTACGTTTGACGATGTTCTGCTGGTGCCGAACTACAGCGAAGTCCTGCCGAAAAATGTAGTCACCAAAACACGCCTCACGAAAAATATAAGCTTGCAGATTCCTTTTATGTCGGCGGCGATGGACACGGTTACCGAGTCTCGGATGGCCATCGCTATGGCCGAGCAGGGTGGTATCGGCATCATTCATAAAAATCTTTCCATCGCCGACCAGGCGCGCGAAGTTGAGCTGGTCAAGCGCCATGAGTCCGGCCGCATTATAGATCCGATAACCCTGTCCATCAGCGCGACGGTGGGAGATGTTTTTGAAATACAGAAGAAGCGTTACATTGGGGGCTTTCCGGTCCTGGACGAGAAAGGCCGGCTGGTCGGCCTGGTTACCAACCGGGACCTGCGCTTTCAGAAAAATGAGAAGACTCCGGTTAAAAATATTATGACCACCGAGCTCGTAACCGGCGGGCCTAAAACTACCATAGAAGAAGCCAACCATTTATTCAGCAAGCATGGCATAGAAAAACTGCCGCTGGTGGATAAAAATAATAAATTAGTGGGTTTGATAACTTACCGCGACATCGCAAAATCCAAAGAATATCCGAACGCGACCAAGGACCGTTTAGGCAGGCTGTGCGTTGGCGCGGCCGTGGGCGCGGGCGCTGATGTCTTGACTCAAGTGGCAGCTTTGATGAAAAGCAACGTGGATGTTGTGTGTGTGGATACTGCGCATGGGCACTCCCGAGGCGTAATAGAGTCGGTAAAAAAGATTCGCAAGGCCTATCCGAAACTTGACATCATCGCCGGCAATGTCGCCACCGGGGCGGCGGCGCTAGCGCTGATTAAGGCGGGGGCTAATGCCATCAAGGTTGGCATTGGGCCGGGTTCAATATGCACTACCCGCATAGTCTCCGGCATCGGCGTACCCCAGCTGTCTGCGGTTTCTTCCGTCTACGAGGTTTGCAGAAAATTAAATATCCCCGTGATTGCGGACGGCGGCTTGAAAAACAGCGGGGACGTGGTCAAGGCGCTGGTGTTCGGAGCGGATGCGGTCATGGCGGGAAATTTGTTTGCCGGCACGGACGAAGCCCCGGGCGATATTATCAGCATGAACGACCAGAAATTTAAAAAATATCGCGGCATGGGCTCTTTGGGGGCCATGCAACGCGGCTCCAAGGACCGATATTTCCAGGAAGACCAGTACGACATGACCAAATTGGTACCGGAAGGCGTCTCCGGGCATGTGTCTTACAAGGGCGCGCTGGCGGAAGTGCTCCATCAATATGTGGGCGGGCTCCGAGCGGGCATGGGCTACTTGGGCGCAGAGACAATTTCAAAATTGCGGCAGGCTTCTTTTTATACAATTTCCAAAGCCGGACTTGAGGAAAGCCACATCCACGATATTTTTATGGTCAGCCCGGCTCCTAACTACAAAAAATAAAATATGAAGAAAATTTCGCCTTTGTCTAAAATCACTCCGATTATTGGCCTCCAATGGGGCGACGAAGGCAAGGGCAAGGGAGTGGCCCGCATCGCTTCCAAACTTTCCAAGCATGACCTAGTCGTCCGTTTCCAGGGCGGCAATAATGCCGGCCATACTGTTTGGCGCGGCGGTCAGTGTTATATTTTCCACCTGCTCCCTTCCGGAATTTTTGGCAAAGCGCAGGTGCATTTGGGAGCTGGCATGGTCATAAATCCGGGCGCTCTCTTGGAGGAAACAAAAAAAATCCCAAAAAAAATTTCGTTTCTAGACAGGCTGTCGGTTTCACCCCGCGCCGGGCTCACGATTCCAACCCACCTTTTAATGGATTTGGTTTCCGAAAAAAGCAAGGGCAAGAAAAAAATCGGCTCCACCGGTAAAGGTATTTCACCGGCGTATACCGACTTGACGCTCCGCCGGGCGCTCCGGGTCGGGGACATTTTCTACAAAGATTTTGAAAAAAAGTATAAAAATTTGCGAGAGGAACATAAAAAAACTCTCCAGAAAGTATTCGGATATAAAGTTTCCGGCGCGGAGGTCCGGACGGGCGAAAAAAATTTTTGGCAGGGAATAAAATTTTTGCGCACTCTCCCAATCAGAGAGTCGGCACCGCTGGTGGAAGAAACCTTGTGGGGTGGGCATAAAGTCATCGCCGAGGGCGCGCAAGGGGCGCTACTGGACGTGCGCTTCGGGCATTATCCTTTCGTGACTTCTTCCCACACCATAGCGGGCGGGGTAGCTACCGGCTTGGGGATTCCGCCAGCCTACATTGGCGGCGCCATAGGCGTTTCCAAAGCTTATGTCACCAAAGTTGGCGAGGGCCCTTTCCCGACCGAACTGGGCGGCGAGAAGTCCGCAGTTTGGTGCCGGGATAAAAATTCGGCCTTTGAGCAAAAAGTCTTTCCAAATCCGGACCCGAACAGCTCCGACCCGTGGCAACAAGGAATCGCGCTCCGCCGACAAGGCGGTGAAACCGGCGCGACCACCGGTCGCTTGCGCCGCACCGGCTGGCTGGATATTCCACTTTTAAAATACGCTATTAAGATGAACCGAGCCACAGAGCTCGTGCTTACCAAGCTTGATGTCCTGAACGGTTTTAAAAAAATAAAAGTCTGCACCGCTTACATCATCAATGGCAAGAGAACAGAAGAGATTCCTTATGATTTGTCCCGCGAAAAAATAAATCCTATCTATAAAACTTTCCCGGGGTGGAAAGGGAAGTTGTCCGATTACGGAAAAAGGTTGCCACCGGAAGCTCTGCAATATGTAAAATTTTTGGAAAAAACTCTGGGCGTCAAAATAATCTATGTCGGCACCGGCCCGGAAGAACACCACGCGGTGGAACGTTATTGGAGATAAAAATTTCAACCTATTTTTTTAATCCTTAACTCTTTATTTTCTCTTGAATTAATTTTTCTGACCAAACCGGCAAGTTTCTCACCTCGATACATAATGGTAGTTAAATTTGGGCAATCCTTTAGACTAGTATCTCTGGTAAATTGCACTTTGTCGTCTATAAATATCACATCCGAATTTTTGTTGGCATCACAGATTTCTTTAATTTTAAATTTTTTGGTGTCGGGTACCACATGGACATTTTTTATATCAAAAAATTCCAAAACGCCACTATATCTGATTTTATCCCAATTAAAATCATTTTCTCCATTAGAAACTATATAACAATTTTCTTTGCCTATTTTTTTTATTTCCTCCATCAATTCAAGATTTAAAAAATTATGACATTCTCTCATTATGTCTTCATACAAAGCACCCGGGGTTATATTGGTTATGCCGTAGCGTGTCAGAAGAGTTGTAATAAAATCCCTCAGCGAAAATTCTTTTGCGCGAACCTTTTGATAATACACTCTGGCGTCGGCCTCCGGCGCTCCGGCCTCCGCTAAAAGTTTAAACATATGCGGTTTGAATTGCGCCGTATTATTAAACAATATATCGTCAAAGTCAAAAATGTATTTCATCTTATTTTTTAATTATTTTCTCAATTTCCGCCGCTAATTTTTCAGAGTCATGGCGGATGAAGCTCCTTTTCATCACGTCGCCCTTGCTATTCTCAAAAATCTGGTGCGACAGAAGCGGCGCCCGGATTATCCGCTCATCTCGCAAATCGTCGGCGATAAGGACGTCGCCGCGCTCTTCTTTTTTATACTGCTCAACCTGCTCCAAAGAGGGCGCCTCGCTGTTCACCAAGATAAAATCAGCTTTTCTGCCGATATATTTTTCAATGCTGCCGACATAATCGCTTGCTTTCCAGCCCATATTGTGCCCCTGCTTGTTGGTCAGATTTATGGGAAGAATTATTTTAGCCTTGCTCGCAACCATAGTTTCTTGAAAACCCTGAACGATAAAATTCGGTATGAGAGAAGTGAATAGATCACCCGGGCCAACTACAATATAATCGGCGTTCAGCAAAGCCTGTTTGGCATGTTCGTTTAAAACAACTTTGTTTTTGTAAAAAAATTCCTGCACTGCCAGTTTTTGCAGGTCCGCTTCATCAATATTGTGCTCGCCTAAAATTACGCTGCCGTCGGCCAGCCGAGCCGCCAGTTCCGCTTTGTCCCGCGTCACGGGAACCACCGAACCTTTGACTTTCAGTATCTCCGAGGCGATTTCCACGCCTTTGGAAAAATCTCCGGTAATTTTTTCCAGCGCCGCCAGTAAAATATTGCCAAAAGTATTGCCTCGGAGCGTGCCCTCATTGAACCGATAGAGCATGAGCTTGCGCGCCATTTCACTGTGCTCGGATAAAGCCGCCAGACATAATCTCGCATCCGAAGGCGGCAAAACTCCGAGCTCATCCCGCATTACTTTATTTGACCCGCCATCGTCCGCCATAGAAACAATAGCGGTAATCTTCACTGCCGGCAAATTTTTCAACCCGGACAAAACAGTATAACTGCCGGTGCCGCCGCCGATGGTCACGATATTCTTCATGAGGATGATTCTAGCAGAAAAATCCGAATTTGTCTTTACCTTGTTGATGTTGTAAGATAACGCTATGGTTTCGCGGATTTACGTAAAGCCCAAAGGCAAGGCTAAGGTTGTGAGTTCCTACCTCATGGCCCACAAGCTGAACCAGAGCCAAATTCTGCGAGTCGCTCAAGCGCTCACTAATCCCGCCATTGAAGAATTCTCCATCAATAAATTTCCCGAGGTCTCGGGATTTTCTTATGCGGTAGAAGTGGGTTATTTGCCGGGGGTAACGGATAACATCGCGCACACGACTAAAGAAACAATTTTAGACCTGCTGCACCTTAAACCCAGTTCTAATTTGGCGGTCTATACTTCCAAAATTTTCTTGGTGAAGAAAAAAAATCTGGACGGAGCTAAAAAATTCGCCGCTTCTTTATACAATCCCTTGATTGAACGCGTCTACATCGCCAGCCGAAATGAAATTAAAAATAAAAAAGACCTGCCGCAGCGGGAACCCAAGGTTGTTTTGAAAAAATCCCGCGCCGTGCTTAAAGTTCCGCTCCGAAACAAAACCGACCAAGAACTGGCGGAAATCGGCAAACTCGGCATTTTAGACGAAACAGGAACACGCCGAGGGCCGTTGGCTTTGGGCTTGGCTTATATGAAAACTATCCAGGAACATTTCCGAGAACTCAACCGCGAACCCACGGACATTGAACTGGAATCTCTGGCGCAAACCTGGTCAGAGCACTGCAAACATACTATTTTCGCCAATCCGATTGATGACATCCAAGGCGGGCTGTATAAAACCTACATTCAGGGCGCGACTGATTTAATCAGGAAAAAGAAAGGCGGGGACGATTTTTGCATTTCGGTTTTCTCCGACAATTCCGGCGGCATAATTTTTGATAAAAAGTATTTAATCACCCACAAGGTGGAAACTCACAACAGCCCCTCGGCCTTGGACCCTTTTGGCGGAGCCATCACCGGCATTGTGGGCGTAAACCGCGACACCATTGGCTTTGGCTTGGGCGCGAAGCCGGTAGCGAATGTTTACGGCTTCTGTTTCGGCAACCCGCAAAATGAAAAAAAATATTTTCGAGACAAAAAGTTGGTCCAGCCAATGCTCCCGTCGGCGCGCATTATGGAAGGTGTTATCAGGGGCGTAAATGTGGGTGGCAACTGTTCCGGCATTCCAACGCTTTCCGGCTTCGTAAAATTTGACGACCGTTATCGGGGCAAACCGCTGGTTTTTGCCGGCACGGTAGGATTAATTCCGCGCAAGATAGGCGAGAAACTCTCGCACCTGAAAAAAGCAAAAAAGGGTGATTATGTGGTAATGCTGGGCGGCCGAGTCGGGCTGGATGGCATTCACGGCGCGACTTTTTCTTCGTTGGCGCTGGATACGAAATCTCCCGCAACTGCGGTGCAAATCGGCGACCCAATAACCCAAAAGAAATTCAGCGACGCCATCGTCAAAGAGGCGCGTGATTTGAATTTATACGACAGCATTACCGACAACGGCGCCGGCGGGCTCTCCTGTTCCGTGGCGGAAATGGCGAAAGAAGTCCGTCTGCCTGCCGGTGGGCAGGGCGGAGTAAAAGTGGATTTGGAAAAAGTTCCGCTGAAATATCCCGGTCTGCGTCCGTGGGAAATTTGGATTTCCGAATCGCAGGAAAGGATGACTCTGTCCGTGCCGAAAAACAAGTGGAAAAAATTCAAAGAATTGATGAGCCAGCGCGGAGTAGAAACCACAGTCATCGGAGAATTTACCGATTCCGGCCAATGTGTGGTCCGGTATAAAAACGAAAAAATAATGGATTTGGATATGAATTTTTTGCACGACGGCTGGCCGAAACAACACTTGTTCACGACGCGAATCACCCAGCAGAATTTTGAACCGAAATTGGAAACGAAAAAATCTTACGTTCAGGACCTGGAAAATTTACTGGGCAGTAAAAATCTGGCCGGCTTTTCTTATATTTCCGAGCAATACGACCACGAAGTGCAGGCGTCTTCGGTGCTGAAACCTCTTGCCGGCCGGGGCCGTATTAACACTGACGCGCAGATATTTTGCCCAGTTTTAAATTCACAAAAAGGAGTGGTCCTGACTTCCAGCGCCCATCCTGCCTACGGAGATATCAGCGCTTACCATATGGCCGCCTGTGCTATTGACACCGCGGTGCGCAATGCGGTAGCGGCCGGTGGTTCCCTCAAACATCTGGCAATACTTGATAATTTCTGCTGGTGCTCTTCCGACGACCCGGAGCGTTTGGGGCAATTAGTTGACGCAGTCAAAGCTTGTTATAACTACGCGGTTGGCTACGGCACACCCTTTATTTCCGGCAAGGACAGTATGTTCAATGATTTCAAAGGATACAATGAGCAGGGAAATCCGGTCAAAATTTCCATCCCGCCGACGCTTCTCATTTCTGCCATCGGGGTTATGGAAAATTTAAAGAAAGCGGTCTCGCCGGAATTTAAAAGGGCTGGCGATGTGATTTATTTGCTCGGAGAAACTTATGATGAACTGGGCAGCGGGGAATATTATAAAATGCTCCACCCCGCCCTAAAGGGCACCCCTCAAGAGGGGAATGTGCCGAAAGTCGATTATAAGAAAAATATTAAAACTTATCGGGCGCTGGAGCAGGCTATAAAAAAAGAATTGCTGGCGTCTTCGCTGTCGGTAACATCCGGCGGGCTGGGCATCGCCTTAGCGAAAGCGTCCATTGGCGGAATGCTCGGCTGTAATGTTTCCCTAGGGAAATCACTAGGGAAGTCCCTAGGGATTGGAGTAAAACTTTTCTCCGAAAGCCAGGGCAGAGTATTGGTCTCCGTGTCGCCCGAAAATGTAAAAGCCTTCGAAAAAATCACAAAAAATATACTAAGAGTTCCCCTCGGGAAGGTAACTAATAGTGATAAATTTATCATTACCGAAAACAAAAAAACAGTCGTCAGCACTTCAGTCAAAAAATTGCATAAAATTTATCACAAATTTTCCAACAGCATGCAATGAAAAAAATTAAACCAAAAATTATGGTTATGTCGGGTTACGGATTGAACTGCGAAGAAGAAACCAAGTTCGCTTTTGATTGGGCGGGCGCAAAAGAAAAAGTAAGCGCGGATATTGTGCACCTTAATGATTTAATCGCGAATCCGAAAATGCTAGAAAAATATCAGATACTCGTTTTCCCGGGCGGTTTCGCCTACGGCGACGACACCGGCAGCGGCAAAGCTTACGCCAATAAATTTAAAAATCATCTGGCCAAAGAATTGAAGGAATTTTTGTCGCGCGACACTCTGCTCCTCGGCATTTGCAACGGGTTCCAGATTATTGCCAGCCTGGGGATTTTGCCGGGCGGACTGGCTCTTAATAAAAACGAAAAGTATATTGACCGCTGGGTAGACTTAAAACCGGAAGGTGATAGCCCCTGGCTCTCGGGCATTAAAAAACTTTCAATTCCTATTGCCCACGGCGAAGGGCGCTATGTTATTTCTCCGAAAGAATACAAAAAAATGTCGGCAAATAAGCAAGTCGCGTTTAAATATGTCAAAGGCGAAATCTGCAAATTCCAGAATCTGGAAAAAAATCCGAACGGCTCGGACTATGACATTGCGGGAGTTTTAGCTTATAATGGCAGGGTGCTCGGAATGATGCCGCATCCCGAGCGCGCTATGTTTTCACATCAAAATCCCATGTGGTATATGAATAAAAAAAAGAGTCGGGAAGGAGAAGGTTTGAAAATCTTTAAGAACGCAATAAAGTACTTCAATGAGCGAACTTAAAGAAAAATGCGGAATCGTGGGCATATACGCTAAGGGATTGCCTGTTTCTAAATTGGTCTTTTTCGCTCTATTTGCCCTGCAACATCGCGGCCAAGAGGCGTCGGGCATAACGGTCAGCGACGGAAAAAAACTTCATTCTCATAAAGGCGCGGGATTGGTGACCCAAGTTTACAAAGAAAAAGACATAGAAAAACTAAAAGGCCATATCGGCATTGGGCACAATCGCTATTCCACTTCCGGCAACGGAGCCCTGGACCACGCCCAGCCGGTTTTGAATTTTGAGCATACTTTTGCCTTGGCGCATAACGGAAATTTGCCTAGCGTCAAAGCTTTGAAAAAATTTCTGGCCGCTAAAAAAACCCTGCAAAAAAACCGCACGGATTCGGAACTCATTACCGACGCCATTGATTTTTACATAAAAAAGAAAGAAAAAACAGAGAACGCCGTGAAAAAAGTTTTCTCCCTGATTACCGGCGCGTTTTCTTTGGTGATGATGGACAGGGATAATCTGGTGGCGGTGCGGGACGCCTACGGTATGCGGCCGTTGGTTTTGGGAAGAATCAACGGCGGGTATATCGTAGCGTCGGAAACTTGCGCGCTGGAAACTATTGGCGCCAAATTTGTCCGGGAAGTTAAGCCGGGAGAAATGCTAGTAATTAACAAAAACGGATTAAAGAGCGTAAAACTTGCAAAGCCCAATCCGAAACACGACATTTTTGAATACGTTTATTTTTCCCGGCCGGACAGCATATACAACGGCAAACTGATTTACGAAGTTCGAAAAAAATTTGGTCGGGAGTTGGCGCGCGAGTGCAAACTGAAAATTGATGCGGTGGTGCCCGTGCCCGACACTTCGTTCCCGGTAGCACTGGGCTACAGCGAGGCCTCCGGTGTGCCTTTGGAAATGGCCCTGGTCAAGAACCGTTATGTGCACCGCACTTTTATAGAACCGGACCAGCAATCCCGCGAGCACAGCGTGGCTTTGAAGCTCATTCCGCTGAAAAAAATACTTCAAGATAAGAGAATTGCCGTTATTGATGATTCTATCGTGCGGGGCACCACCAGCAAAAGACTGGTGCGGAATTTATTCCAAGCCGGCGCCAAAGAAGTGCACTTTTTGGTGTCGTCGCCGCCAATCCGTTTCCCTGATTTCTACGGCATAGATACTCCGAAACAAAAAGATTTGGTTGCCTCAAATAAAACCGTCGCAGAAGTCAGGAAATTTTTAGGCGCCACCTCCTTGCATTATTTGTCCTTGGAGAGCTTGATAAAATCCATCGGCCTGCCGAAAAATCGCCTATGCACTTCTTTTTTCACCGGCGAATATCCGATTGATTTAAAAGAAAGGAAAAGAGAAGTCAATCACAATGTCCCCAAAGATTAAAAAAAAACTTTTATTTTTAGTACACGAAGGCAGCGCCCAAACT
>CAZPJV010000018.1:1165-12250 GCA_964586975.1 uncultured Candidatus Saccharibacteria bacterium | reverse complement strand
AAAAATGGCTGGCGGTGGCCGTTGCGGCGCAGGTAGCGGGATTTTTGTTTGTATTTGACAACCAGAATTTTTCGCGCTCGGCCAATTTCAACGATTTCCGCATCTACTTTCGCGCCTTGGATGTAAGGCGTGCCAATAGTGGTATCTTTGCCGTCATCCACCAAAAGCACTTTATCAAAGGAAACTTTATCGCCTTTTTTATACTCGACACCTTTTGCCTTTATTTTTTCAATAGAAAGCACGCCGCCTTTGGAGACTTTGTATTGCTTGCCGCCGGTTTGGATTACTGCAAATTCGTCTTGAGTCATGTTCGTCCATATTACTAAAAACTTGTGGAAAAAGCAACCCCGTAGTGAATTTTGGCAATGCGCAAAGCGCGTAAAAATTTACTTTGCCAAAATCTACTACGGGGTGATATAATATAAACATGCAACAAAAACCAGCAGAGAGGTATTTTTTCTTCGGGCTATTATTGGCGACCCTCGTTTTCACTTTCTTTGTTTTCCGGCCCTTCTGGATAACCATCATCCTCGGCATTTCTTTTTCCATAGTTCTCTACCCTATTTATGCCTGGCTGGAACGGCAGAAATTGCCACGTTGGTTTTCAGCGCTCATTACGGTGTTCCTCTTCCTGGTTATCCTGGTCGGTCCGCTTTTGGGCATCGGGGTTCTGGTGCTCAATCAAAGCCATGATGTTTATCGCATTGTGGTGGAAGACGGCGGGGTCAAGCCCTTTATGGATTCGGTAAACAACACGGTCAATAAAGTTCTGCCGCCGGGCGTGGACTTTGATATTAACCAGAAGGCGGCGAGTTTCGTGTCCTATGTTTCCGACAATATCGCCAAAATTTTCAGCGCCACGGTTTCCGCTTTCTTCTCGCTCATCCTGATGCTCTTGATAATCTTTTATTTCCTGAAAGACGGCGCGCGCTGGCGCCAAGCGGTGGTTGTTCTGTCCCCGCTGGCGGACAAAGATGATGAAAAAATAATCCGCCGGCTCACCCTCGCGGTCAACGGCGTAATCAAGGGCTCCCTGCTCATCGCTGTCATTCAGGGCACCATGATGGGCGTCGGGCTCTGGATTTTCGGCATCCCCAATCCGGCGCTGTGGGGCCTGGTGGCCGCCGTCAGCGCCATGATTCCGACCATCGGCACCGCGCTGGTATCGGTGCCGGCGATAGTTTATCTTTTCGTTACCGGCCAGACAGTCCCGGCTATCGGACTCCTCGCCTGGGCCATCGTCGCCGTCGGTATGATTGACAATTTCCTTTCGCCCTACATCGTCGGCAGTAAAATAAACATTCCGCCGCTCTTTATTCTGTTTGCGGTTCTGGGCGGGATTGCGTTCCTGGGGCCCGTAGGCATTCTCATCGGTCCCCTTTCGGTCAGTCTGCTCTACACTCTCATTTCCATCTACCGGAATGAGTTCAAGGAAAATGCAATTTTATAATACGCTTACGCGGCAAAAAGAAGAATTTGAGCCGATTGAAAAAGGTCGGGTGAATTTGTTTGTGTGCGGACCAACGGTGTATGATTTTCCGCACATTGGCAACGGCAAGACTTATATTCAGTTTGATGTGCTGGCAAAATCTCTGCGCTATCTGGGATACGATGTGTTTTATTTGCAGAACATTACAGATATTGACGATAAAATTTTAAACCGCGCCAAAGAGCTTGGAATTTCTTGGAAAGAACTCGCGGAAAAATATGAAAAAATTTATCAGGAAGATATGCGCACCCTAGGTATTGATTCTATAGACAAATACGCGCGCGCTACTGATTTTATACCGGAGATAATAAAGCAAATAGAAACGCTTTTAGAAAAAGGCTACGCCTATAAAATACCTGACGGGATTTACTTTGAGACCGCCAAATTCAAAAGTTACGGCAAGCTCTCCGGCCGCACAGAACTAAAAGCGGATGATGCGGTATCGCGAATAGACGAAGCGGAAGACAAACGCGGCTGGAATGATTTTTGTCTTTGGAAAGCCGAAAAACCCGGGGAGCCGTCGTGGGACTCGCCTTTTGGACCAGGTCGGCCGGGTTGGCACATAGAGGATACGGCTATAACGGAAGCCAATTTCGGACCGCAATACGATATTCATGGCGGCGCGGTAGACCTGATTTTTCCGCATCATGAATGCGAAATCGCGCAAATGGAATCCGCGTCCGGCCGCGCACCCTTGGTGCGCTACTGGATACATACCGGCTTTCTCAATGTTGACTCCAAGAAAATGTCAAAGAGTTTGGGCAACTTTAAAACTATTCGGGATGTAGGGGCAGCCGGTATTCCGCCCAAAGCTTTCCGGCTATGGGTACTTATGTCTCACTATCGTTCACCGGTGAATTTTACCGAAGAAGCACTGCGGGGTGCGGAAACGGCTCTAAAACGGCTCCAGGGGCTCTATTTGGCTCTGGGCCATAAGACTGGAAAAATAAGCGATAAGTATCGGGGGGGGTTCAAAAAGTTTATAGCAGACGATTTGGACACCCCGGGCGCACTAACTTTACTTTGGGATATTTTTAAAGACGAAAGTATAACGCCCGCCGACAAAAAAGCCACACTTTTGGATTTTGATAGGGTTTTGGGGCTCGGACTCGCCGACCTGAAAGAAGAAAAAATTCCGGAAGAAATAGCGCGGCTTGTCGCGGAGCGCCAAGCCGCGCGGGACGCCAAAGATTTCCCAAAATCCGACGAGCTCCGAGAAAAAATAAACTCCCTCGGCTACGAGATAAAAGATACAGATTCTGGTCCGAAAATTTCTAAAAGTTAAACAACATGCCTTCTGAATCAGAAACACCCAATATAGCTCCTGTCCAAACTCTTGAACAACTAAAAAAGAAGTTTGCTCAAAAGCTTGAGGCAATTTGGAATAAAGAACTCACAGTAGAAAATATTGAAAATTTTGCGGATGACGCATTGCGAGAAATAATCGCGTTAAATGCGGAAGTTATAGCAGAAGCAAAAAAACTCCCGGGGTTCAAGGCGAAAGATAAAAGTGGCAAAGAATTGGAAGATGAGGCGTATAAATTTTTTGAATTGCCAAAAAATATTCAGGAAGTTTTGCAGGCAATTATTGACAAGAAGGAACAAATTGATGCGCTAAAAAAATATATAGATAAAAACCATGAGAATATTGACCGCGTTATCACTCCCCCGCAAGACCTCGAAGTTCAAGTTATTGAGGGCTCCGGAACTTTCAGTGGTGAAACACGTTTACGCCCGCGTCTATTAACCTTAATGTACATATTAGAAAATGATTTCAGTATACCATCAGAAAATGTAAAAATTACTGAAGGCACTGTAATCCCAGAAATGATGCGCCGAACTCCCTATGTGAGAGTTGAGATTCCTGATAGAGAGCGTGTGATTTACCTCTGCGACGAAGAAAAAAATGCCAGTTATGTTTTTGATACGATAAAATTAGTAGAAAAAGGTTTATCATTAGAAGAGGTAGATATTAACAATAAGAGTGATAAAAGTTCACTCATTATGCAATATCCTGGAATTGGAATTAGGTTAATACAAACAAAAAATTGGAGAGATAATGTTAGCGGTGCTATTGAGAAACCAATACCAGAAATACAACGACGTTCTGAAGAAAATCGTAAACACGAAAGAAAATCAGAGTTTATAGAAAGAAAGAAATGGTTACCTTTTGAAGAGTTTCAGGTGGAAGTAAGAAACCTATATCCTGGACATGGAGATGTTGCTAATTGGTACAGCACGGAACAAAAAGGGCATCCGAACTGGCCGTCGGCCCCATATGTTGTGTATAAAAATATGGGATGGATAGACTGGTCAGAGTTGGTGGGAAAAGAGAACCCACAAAAGAGGGAATTTCTTACCTTCGAGGAACTTCAAGTGGAAGTAAAAAATTTGTATACTGGTGAAAACAATGTGGAAGATTGGTACACAAGAGAGAGAATCAAGCACCCGAACTGGCCATCCAATCCTAATGTAAGATATGGAGATGAGGGGTGGGCAGGATGGCCAGATTTAGTTGGAAGGGAAAATTTCCTGAAGAAAAAATTTTTACCGTTTGATAAATTTAAAAAAGAAGTTAGGGTTTTATATTCTGGACAAAGAGACATAAAGGGGTGGTACAAAAAAGAAAGAAAGAAACATGCAAACTGGCCTGCCAATCCTCGAAGTACTTACAAAAACCAAGGTTGGGTGGGATTTCTTGAACTTGTTGGAAGAGAAAAGAAAGTTTTCTTGCCGTTTGAAGATTTCAAATCAAGAGTTCGAGTTTTATATCCTGGAAAAGTTGGAATTGTGGCATGGTATGCCAGAGAACAGTTAAACCATACTGATTGGCCAGTGAGTCCGGATGTGACATACAAAAATTACGGCTGGATAAATTGGGAAGATTTAAAAATATTTTGAATCCCTGGGATATCACTGGGGAAATTCTTAATAGGTCTTAAAATTTCTGCATATGCGGAAATCTTGGGATAGGTGAAGTCTGTCGTTAGGTCTTGTCTAACGATTACTCAATTAAACCGCGGGCTCTTGCTGGGTAATGCAGTGAATCGCTCCGCCGCCATAAATGAGGTCTCGGCAATCTATGCCTATGACATTTTTATCCGGAAAGCAGGATTTAATTACGGACACAGCTTTTTCGTCATTCGGGTCGCTGAAAATAGGAACTAACACTGCTTTATTTCCTATAAAAAAATTAGCATAGGAAACAGGGGCTTTCATATTATTATGGTTTTTGTCTCCGTCGGCGTAATGCATATGGGGCATTGGCAATTTGACGATTTCAAATTTTTTCCCATTTTGATCAAAACTACTTTCTAAAATTTTAAAATTTTCCAGCAATCTTTCGTAATTCTCATCTTTAGCATTATCTTCAAAGGCGCAAAGAATTTTCGACGGGCTGACAAAACGAGCCACATCATCAACATGTCCGTCGGTATGGTCGTTGACCAGCCCTTTTTCAAGCCAGATTATATTATTGGCGCCGAGAAATTTCTTTAAAATAAAATCAGCTTCGTCTTTGGCGCCAAAATTACGGTTCGCCAGCAGGCATTCTTTGGTAGTTAAAAAAGTACCCAGCCCGTTGGTTTCTATTGCTCCTCCTTCAAGCGAAACATCGGCATGCTGCATTTTAAAATCAAGTTTATTTTTCAAATTTATAAAAACTTCATTATCTTTTAACAATTCGGGAAATTTGTTGTATCCGTTATAACGCCACTTTATTCCCACTTTCTCGTCTTGATTTTTAATAAAAGTCGGGCCATAATCGCGCACCCAAACATCTACATATTCGCTTTGATAAAAAATAATCTTTGATAGGTCAACACTATTTTCTCTGAGGAAATCACTGACCCTGTCTTGCATTTTCTTATTTAAAACGATTAATTTAATCAGCTCATCTTCGTGCAGGCTAGAAATTATTTTTAAATATATTTTTTCAATGTTTTTTATTCGGGTTTCAAAATAATCATCGTCGTTCGGCCAAGCCAGCCAGACAGCGGAATGCTTTTCCCACTCCGCGGGCATAACAAATCCCAGTTGTTTTGGCCCAGAAGTCATTATTTTGAAACGGAGCTATAAGTGTCAGGCCGTCGATTGTGCAGAAATCCCCACTCCTTGGAAATTCTCTCATTTTTTGTCAGGTCAATTTTAGAAAAAAGTACTTCAGTTTTGGTGCTGGACGCTTTTTTAATTATTTTACCAAAAGAATCACAAATAAAAGACTGGCCCCAAAATTTTAATTTATCTTCTTGCCCGACCCGATTTACTGCCACAACATATAAGCTGTTGGCGATAGCGTGTCCGCGCATGATGGTCTCCCAAGCGTTATGCCAATCCCCTTCTTTTTGTTTCTCTCCTATAATGGTGCCGATAGCCGTCGGATAGAAAACCACATCCGCACCCGCGAGCTTTACCATCCGCGCAGCTTCCGGGAACCATTGATCATAACAAATGAGCACCGCAAAAGTGGCATATTTTGTTTTATATACCCGGTATCCGTCTTCGCTGGCCTCGAAATAATTTTTCTCATAGAAAAGTGGGTCTTGGGGAATGTGAATTTTTCTGTAGGTTGGCATTAGTTTTCCGTCAGAATTTATCACTACCGCCGAATTATGAAAATAGCCTTGTCTGTCCTTTTCAAAAATTGGCACAATTATAACTGCCCCGTATTTTTTTGCAATTTTAGAAAAAACCCGTGAGGATTCGCCGGGAATTGTCTCGGCAAAATTATTTTTCTTGGCATTGCGATATTGCGGAAAGTATATAGTGCGGTAAAGCTCTTGCAGGCAAATAATTTTTGCGCCCTTTTTGGCTGCCTGCTCCACCAATTTTACAGCTTTTCTTAAATTGGTTTTCTGGTCAAGTGATACTGTATTCTGAACAGCCGCAACTGTAACAAATTTATTTTTCATTTTATATTCCCTCTCTCTTAAGTTCTTCCACGATTTCGCGGGATTTGCGGGAAAGTTTGTTCGGCAGTTTGATATTTAATTTAATCAGGAGATCGCCCCGCCTGGTTTTGGAATAAGGCACGCCCTTGCCGCGCACGCGGAGAATTTCATTGATGCCGACACCTTCGGGAATAGTGACTTCAATTTCACCGTCCAGCGTTTGAATCGGGTATTTCGCACCAAGTAAAGCATCCGACAATTTGAGATTCAGATTCATTATCAAATCATGCCCGTCGCGCTTGAAAACCGGGTGCGGCGCCACATTGATTTTTATATACAGGTCGCCGGCGGTGCCTTTGGAAACCGCTTCGCCCAGGCCGGTCATCCGCACCATCTCGCCGTCGCGGATGCCCGGCGGAATTTCAATGGCAACTTCTTCCTCCCGACGGAGCACGCCCCGGCCTTTGCATTTTTCACAAGCTTCTTTGGGAACTTCGCCGGTGCCATAGCAGGCTTCGCAGGTCTTGGTGTTAGCGATGGTGCCAAAAATTGTTTTCTTGGCTTCGCGAATCCGGCCCTGGCCGTTGCAATGTTTGCAAGTCTCCATTTTAGTGCCGGGCTTTGCGCCCGAACCATGGCAAACCTGGCAGTTGGAAGTTTTGGTGATTAAAATTTTCCGGTTGGTGCCGAAAACCGCATCGGAGAAAGAAATTTGTATCTCGGTGGAAATATCCCGTCCACGACGCACCTGCGCCCTGCCACCACCCATACCACCCCCGAAGAAATCGCTAAATATGTCGTTCAGGTCAAAATCCATGCCGTCTGCCTGTCCGCCTCTAGCGGAAAAACCCTCGGCAAAATTGCTCCAATCAAACCCTCCGAAACCCTGCGTGCCTCCGTATCCACCACCGCCCATATTCTCATATCCTGAACCAAACTGGTCATACTTGGAACGCTTGTCATCGTCCGAGAGCACTTGGTAGGCTTCATTGACTTCTTTAAATTTAGATTCGTTGCCGCCTTTTTTGTCAGGATGATATTTGTGCGCCATCTTATAGAAGGCTTTTTTAATCTCGTCCTTGGAAGCAGTTTTCTCTACCCCCAACACATCATAATAATTTTTACTCATATATTTTTATTCTAAAATATTGCCTGCCCCGTAGCGAGCTCTGCTCTGCTTCGGGGTAATAATCTTTCGCCATAATGAAAAACTATATCATAGGTTCCGCCTCATGGGAAGTCCCGACGCCTTTTTTATTTGTTTTTTCCCCGACGCTCTGATCTTCATCAGAGGTCGGGGCTCCGACCCCTTCGGGCGTCGGAGCTGCTTTCCCCGCTTCTCTTTCTTTGCGCTTGGCCCGGCCTTCAATAATGGCTTTTTCTTCGGCACTGCGGATAATGGTCGCTTCTTCTGCGGCGATAAGTTTGGCCGCCGCGTCTTTCGGAATAGAATATTTGCGGCGGGAGGCGGCGACAATCTCTTCCTGATAGGATGGATGAGTCGGCGGCAAAACTTTCAAGGTCTCCGCGGAGAATGGGTCGTAAGATTCGCCGTCAATCGTCATTTTGATGTAAAATTCCGTGATGGCCAGGTTAATCATATCTTTCACGTCGAACAGCGGAGCAAATTCCGGCTTCATTTTTACCGCGTCCTCGCCGCCGATGCGGAAAGTGATGATACTGCCGCAATTACCCAGCACCGCCTGATGGACCCTTTGGATAATCTGTCCCACGAACTGGTGCGCGATAGTCAGATTCAGAGCGTATTTGCGAGCCTCGGATAAAATGTTCTCAAAGGTCTGGGTGACCACATTCTGGAACTCGTCCACATATAGGTAAAAATCCACTCGCGCCGACTCCGGCAGGGCCGCGCGTTCCATACCCGCCTGTTTTATTTTGGTTAAAAAAATAGAGCCCAGGAAAGAGGAGTTCTCCTCGCCCAGCCGACCCTTGGAGATGTTAATGAGAATAATTTTCTTTTCAGCCATGAGTTTAGAGACATCTATTTTATTTTCTTTTTGCCCGAAGATGTTGCGCAAGAGCGGGTCGGACAGGAATTGGCCCAGCTTGTTGACCAGCGGGATAATGGCGTCGGTGTCAAACTTCTCCGACCAGTCGGCGAACTCTATCGCGAAGAATCTTTTGACTATGTCATCGGTAATGTATTCCACCACCTTCTGCCGGTAATTGCGGTCGGTCAGCATAGAAATCATGCCGCGCATAGTCGCGTGCGGATAATCCAACAGCGCCAGGCAGGTAAAACGAAAAACGTGTTCCAGTCGCGGCGTCCAGTTGGCGCCGAACTGTTTCTGGAAAACTTCAATCAGCCCTTTGGTCAGAATAAATTTGAAAGCCGGGTCAACATTGGCCAACGGATTGAAAGACGCCGGGAAATCTTGGTCGGTGGGATCAATGATACAGACATCTTCAATGCGTTCCTTGGGGATAAAGTCTATAATGTTCTTAAATTCGTCTCCGTGGGGGTCAATGAAGCAAAGCCCGTGTCCATACTGGATGTCTTGCCGAACCAAAAGCTCCAAGAGTTTTGATTTCCCCACCCCCGACTTGCCGACGATGTAAAGGTGGCGCCGCCGGTCCACCCGCTTGATGCCGAAAATAAATTTTTTTTCCTCCAGCGAGGCAACGTAATTGGTGCGCCCGATAAAGGAAACCTCCTCCGGAGCCACTTTGCCAAAAACCGGCAGTTCCGGCGGCGGCGGCCCGTATTTGATTATCTGGACCCGATTTCCCTTGGGCATACAACTATTATTGTATCATATTCCCCTCTTGAGGGGTGGCGCTTGCGCCGGGGTGGAATAATTAGTTCACCTCCCCCTTCGGGTACTCCTCAAGAGGAGAATCAATACACTTCCTGCTGGTAACATTTCTCGCAATACACTATTTCTTTCCTGTCCGGTGAATATCCGGTCTTGAAAACTTCCGGACACGGTTCACTACCATGCTGATGCGCTACAGTATTTTTATATACGCCTGTCTCGTCCGCTTCTCCGCCACACATACATGAGCGTTCATAAAGATGAAGTGTAAGCCGGTCGCTGATTCTGCGTTCGTATCGGCAATCATTACACCAATGAGGCAGGGGAAGCTTCTCATTGCGCAAAAAGACCAGTTCGTTTTCCATAACGCGATAGGCTTTCCGGCAACTTCCACATTCAATAACATCTTTTAAAACTTGGTCTGAGACATCCTGAATTGAATTCGGCAATTCTAATGCTTTTTTTGTAATGGCGTATTCTCCTCTTTCAACTTCTATCCAATTATACCCCTTGTTTTCGGCTTCTTTTTTAGTCATAGGGAAATGTTGTATAGCAACGGTGTTATTATATCCAAGTGGAGAAAATTCAATTGGAAAAAACTCTCCATATTTATAAACTAAACCTTGGGTGTCAATATAGGGCATTTCGTCCATATGCTTTTTTATTTTGGGCACAAGTTTTTCATATTCTTCTTTGGTGTACTGCTTGTTCAATATACAGTACTGTTTTTTCTTTAGACCCACACAGCCGAAACAATCCGACGAACTAAAAAGATGTATACAGTACTCATTATTTCTGCAAGCTGGCCAGCAATTACAGCAAAATTTCATATTATAAGAATGTTCTCCAGAAAGACAAGTTTCATAATGTAATTCCATATGTTCGCCCCAAACAAAAGCATCATAGCAATCTTTGTTTCCAGGCACTTGCAGGTGTTGGCAATAGCGCATATTTTCACTTTCTTTGATGAGGAAACTGTCGTTTACGTTCTTACAATTGGTCACGTAAGAACCGGTTGAATTTAAATTCTTCAAACCTTGATGGTATTTTACTGGTTGAGTGAACCAGAAAGCACGTGCTTTTTCTCTCGCTTTTAAAATCCCGGAAGCTGTGTTTAACTTCATTTTTTTTATTTCTTCTTCGTATTCTTCCTTAGTATATTGCTTATTAAAAATGCAGTAGGAAGATTTGCGTAAATTCGCGCAGCCAAAGCAGTCATTGCAACCCAGACAGTCCCGGCAAAACCACAAATTGCGAGACTCTTCAGAATTTATAGTGAAATAACATTGGTAGCATTTCTCCAACCAAAAGGACTCATAGCAACGTTCGGAATGCTGAATATGAGAGGTATCTACACAATCTCTGCAATAATCATTGGCGCTACCGTACATACAATCCTCTGAATAATTTGAGTGAAAACAGAGATAACAATTTTTTAATGCCGTCGCGTTTCCTGAATACGGACTATTAACCATCAGTTTGCAATTTAGATTGTATATCGGAATTTCCTTTTCTATTTCTAAAATTTGTTGTAGAAACGGTTTTGAAAAATCAACTTCACGCGCGAGGTTCATGGCATCCCAACTATCGCCGTACCATTCCTCCTGAGTAATAACTTTCCTACCAGTATTTGGGGGGTATAATGAGAAAATATCTTTTCCAGTAAAAGCATCTTTAACTTTGAATAATTTGCGTTCATTCCTCCAAGCCATTCGCCTCTGCGCGCGGCAGAGCGGACAAAAAGTCGGCGGCGGGACTTTGATTTTTTCGTAGAAATTAAAATCCTCCGGCTCAATAATAAAGTCTTGTTTACAGTTTTGGCATGTTCGGTTTTCCACTTCTTTGCTTGACATTTAGATTAAACTAGAATACAATATGCGTATATTTGGCAGTTTGCCACGTCCCCCGCTTCGGCGGGGATTTATTTTTG
>CAZPJV010000018.1:0-1065 GCA_964586975.1 uncultured Candidatus Saccharibacteria bacterium | reverse complement strand
ATTTATTTTTGCCATTCATCTCCGCACCCACATTTTCACCTATGGCACACCACCAAATTTCCCGTTCTTTGAAAAAAGGTGGTTTGTGATTGCTAAAATGGAGATTCTCTTTCAGTTTCAACCAGCGTGAAAAATCTTTTTCCATAATTTTTATTCTAAAATCTTTTTCAGGACGTCTTCCGGAACTTCTTTCACTTTTGGCAGCTGCGGCGCGGGTTCAGGTTCTGGGATTTTTTCTGCGATCAAATCTTTCAGTTTATTCATTTCCTCCGGGCTAGCCGCGCGGTCCCGCGCAGGCGCCGGGGCTTGCCTGACATCCATCATTTTATTTTTAAGCGCATCAAGCGATATCGGCTCTGGCTTGGATACGGGCAAAACTTTATTTAAGATTTCTTTCAGAGCAGAAGTGGGCTTCGTTGCCTTTGGCGCGGGCTTTTTACTCCACGCTTCCGGCTTTGGTTTCGGTGGAACTCGCGGGGAAAATTCTTTATTTCCTTCCGGTTTGAATTCAATACCCAAGGCCGCCAGGGGTTGGAAAAATTCGGCTTCGTCGCGGATAAATTCTCTTTTCTGCCCTTTTACCGGTTTTGCTTCGCCGGACTTTATTTTCGCGATGCATTCCTTGCAATAAGCCGGCCGGCCGGGCTCGGGCTTGAAAGGCACCGTTTTTTCCTGCCCGCAGAGTGAGCAGATAATCGGAAATTTTTCGCCGGTTAGAGAATCTTTCTCGTCTCCCAGGGACATTCCGCTCCAGTCGTTGATTTCCTTTTCCACTATTTCTCGCGGGCGGCAATACAATTTCCGAGAGGACTGAATGACTTCTTCGGCAATCTGCCGATCGCCGGATTTGACCATCGGCGGCAGAGTCTTGGCGGAAAACGGGCGGGAGGTGACGCCGTCAATCATTAATTTCATATAGACTTTGTAGTTCGGCAGGTTGACGATGTCTTGCGGGGTAAATTCCGGCTCAAATTCTTTTTCCAAAAATTCCGCGTCATCCGCGCCCACCCGGAAGACAATCATCGTGCCGGCGTTGCCGAAAACGGCATCCCGCACGGCGGCGCT
>CAZPJV010000017.1:7896-12286 GCA_964586975.1 uncultured Candidatus Saccharibacteria bacterium | reverse complement strand
GAAATCACCGGCAACCATATTCATGACAATGAAGATGATGATAGTGGTATACATCTTAGCAATGTCAGTTTTTCGGAATTGACCATCAGCGATAACACCATTGCCGACAACGGCGGGTATGGCATTTACTTTGACCGAGTTTTCGAGAGCATATTGACCATTTCCGGAAATGAAGTCACTGGCAATAGCGCCGCCGGAGTGTATATTTCCGGCAACAGCGGAACGATTTCTGACAGCACGGTGCTGTTGGAAAACAATACCATCAGCGACAACTCCTACGAAGGGGTTTATATCAGCCAAGTTGACAATGAAAGCACTCTGGACTTTACCGGCAACACCATCACCGACAACGGCATAGATGAAGAAGACGAGGGGGATGATTACGCCGGTGTCTACATCAATAATGTCTTTGAGAGTATGGTAACTTTTGAGGACAATACCATCTCGGACAATGCCGGTTCGGGGGTATATATGTGCAGTGAAGGCGATTGTTCTTTCAGCACTTTGACCTTTGAGGGTAATACCATTGAGGACAACAACATTGCCGGTGTCTATCTGTATTACGTCTATAACAGCACGGTTTTGATTGACGACAACAATATCAGCGACAATGACGAGACCGGAGTTTATGTTTGGAACATAGACCAAGGACAGGAGGAGGAAGAAGAACCGGGTTCCAGCACGCTGACCATAACCAATAATACTATTGCCGGTAACGGCGAAGGTGGAGACGAACGCACCGGTATTCATCTGGCTAATATTAATGGCGGTTTGGTGATGATAAATTTCAACGCCATTACCGACAACGACGGGGGCCTTTATGTAGGTGAGAATGATACCGAAAGCAGCGTTGACGCCACCAACAACTGGTGGGGCGACGCCAGCGGACCGGCAAATGAGGAGAACGAAGATGGCGAGGGCGACGGGGTGGGAGGCGATGTCCTCTTCAGTCCTTGGTTGGCCACCTTAAATCTTTCCGGCAACAATCCGGTGGTGGGTAAAATCATAAACAGCAACGGTTCGGCTGTCGGTGGCGATACGGGTGTAAAAATAAAGTTTGAAGCTACCGGCGACAATCCAGCCGAAACGGCCACTAAGGACATTGAATCCGACGACCCTGACGACCAAGCGCTTTACGAAGTGGACATTGACGGGCCGAACGCTGGCCTGACTACGGTTACCGGAATGGCGTTATTTGCTAATCGGAACTCAACCCTGACCGGCGAACTAGAGGTGGTCGGGATTGCGGAGGAAGAAGAAGAGGAGGAGAATGGCGGTGGTGGTACTAGTTCCAGCGGCAGTAGGGCTAGATCTCAGGGCACAACTACCCCTGGTTCTGCGGGAGAGGAAGGCGAAGTGCTGGGCGAGGAGAAATTTGTGTTTACTCTCTTCCTGAAAAAGGGCCCGCCTTACCTGAGTTCGCAAAGCAACGAGGTCATGGAATTGCAGAAGCTACTGAACAGCCTGGGCTTCGGGCCGTTGGTGGTTGACGGTAAATTCGGTCCGCTGACCGAAGCGGCAGTCAAGGCGTTCCAGGCGGCGCATCCGCCACTGGTGGTGGACGGCATAGTCGGTCCGCTGACCCGGGCAGTCTTGAATCAATAAAAATAACCTCTCCCTAACCCTCTCCAAAGGAGAGGGTAGTGTTCTCGACAAAACCCCGCCTTTACAGGCGGGGTTTTGTGCGTTATAATGCGCGCATGTTGCAGTGGCTTAAAAAGCATTTTATTCCGCACGAAGGCAACGAGCATCGCCCGCATTTTCTTCGGGAAGAAAGTATGCGGCGGATTGTAGTGCTCGTCGTTGCGCTGGAACTAATTGCTTTCATCCTACCCAGCTTAGTTAATTTGAATCTCTCCGGCGGCATGGCGGCGGTCCTGCCGGCTGTGCTCGGCCAGCTGACGAATGAAAACCGACAGGCGGTTAATCTGCCGGTACTCGCGGTCAATCCTTTACTAACGCTGGCGGCAGAAATGAAAGCGCAAGATATGGCGGAAAAAAGTTATTTCGCACACACTTCGCCGGAAGGCAGAACCCCGTGGTATTGGCTGGAACAAGCCGGCTACCAGTATCAATACGCCGGGGAAAATTTAGCGGTTAATTTTCGCGACTCTGAAGATGTGACCCGGGCCTGGTTGCAGAGTCCGACTCATCGGGCCAACATTGTCAAAGGCAACTATACGGAAATGGGCACCGGGGTCGCTGGCGGTGTGTATCAGGGCAGAAACACCGTTTTTGTGGCGCAAGTTTATGCCAATCCTCGGCCGGCGCCCGCGGCGCGGGCGCCGGCCAGCATTCCGGCGCCGGCAACCGAAGTCGCTACCGTAGCGCCGCAAGTTTTGGGCTCGGAAGTTTCTCCGGTTGAACTGGAACTTAAACCGGAACCGGAGACAAGAGTTATCGCCGAAAAACCCGCACCCTGGCAGAAAGCATTTGCTTCGCCTCGGCGCGCGACTAATTTCATAATGTTCGCGGTCTTTGGCATCATCGCCGTCGCGCTGGCACTGTATGTGGTTTTCAAGAGACGGGAACATCACCGCGACCTGCTAGGCAACGGTCTGGCGCTCTTGGCCATCATCGGCGCGCTTTTTGTCGCCAATCATTACTTAAGTTATGGGCAGATGCAGGTGCTGGAAAGCTATGATTACTCGGTTGAAGAAACGCTGTAAACGGTTTTCAGGCTGGCGTGTGGATAACTTCATTGCCCTTGACTTGGTTTTTTACTATCATTTATAGTAATGGTTACTCCGGAGCTGGAAAATTATATCAAGCAAGCCCGCACTCAAGGTCTTTCAGACGCGCAGATTCGCCAGAACCTTTTGTCGCAAGGCGGGTGGAACGAAGGGGATTTAAACGAGGCGTTTGGCGTGCCGCCATCGTATATCCCGCCTCTGCCTCACACACCCAACCCCACAAACTATGTGGAGAAAAAAAGTCACCTCGGTCTGATAATTTCGGTGGTCGTGGTTGTTTTGCTTCTGCTCGGCGGCTGGTATTTCTTCAGCCAGTCCAACCAAGAATCAGCCGAAAACCAGCCAGCCGCGCCCGGTGACTTTAGTGCCGGCTTCAATATTCCGTCTTCGGATTCTACTCCGGCGCCGGAACCCGCAACAATTCCAGCGCCGGCCGATAGTTCCGCCAATGATTTGTCCGGAAGTCCCGGCGTCCCGGGCGGCAAGTTGTGCGAAACGCCCTTAGCGGCGTCTGTGTTAGTGCAAGCGTTGCCGGCAACACTCACCGGATATGAGAGTATAGGGGCGCCGAGTTTGCAAAATTTTCCCGATCGGTCACTGGCGCAAGCGACTTTTACTAAATACATAAACGACTCTGAACCGGATCGCGGAGTAAGTATTGCAATCACTGACCAATGCGCAGATCAAAGCGCAGCATGGAATGCAATTTTTAGAAATTCGGAGCTCGGGTCTGTTCTAAAAATTGAAACCACCACCGTTGCTGGCAATCAAGCAACTAAGACGTCTTGGAAGTCGGAAAATCGTTTTGATTACAAAGTGCTGGTCGGCAATCGTGCCTATGTGATTGCGGTCGGCAATACCGGCACGCCGGAAGCGGATGTGCTGGCCGCCGCCAACGCGGTTGACTACGCAAAACTGAAAGAACTGCAAAAGTAGCAAAGTAAAATGACAAGCACCAGACTCATTTCTATCATTGTCGTAGTTGTTGTAGTCGTGGGCGGGCTTTTCTATTTAGGGTCTAGGGGAACAGGCACCATCCCGATACTCGGAACGCTGACCAATCTCTTCGGCGATTCGGCGCCGGGCACTTCTGGAGAGACGGGAACTGAATCTGCCGGCGGAGCGGAGGGCGGAACTCCGGAGACAACCGGCTCGGAAGGAAACTTCATAACCAATTTATTAAACAAACTGTTTGACCGAAAACCGGACCGGGAAAATTTGCCGGAAGGTTCTTTGGGAAGTCCCGGCGTGAAGCCGGACTCCGGCACTGATATTTGCATCAAACCAATTGACGGACGATTTTTGGCTGCGACTCTGCCGGGCAGTATTTCCGTGGCGTCTTTTGTTGATGTCAATGGCGGAGTAGAAGCATTGGAATATAGCGCCACCGGGCAATATCTTACCACCATAAACGATTTTAGCGGAAGCCCCATAGGCAGTATTGTTCTCTACGCTACCATTGAGGATGGTTGGACCACAGTGGCACAGGTTTATCAAGGATGCATAAAATCGGATACCAAAGAACAAAACGTAGAAATATTTAAACAATATTACCAAAATCCGAATCAGGGCATCTGGGGTCTGGATTATCCCGGATTGCCGAGTGCGAGCAAGTTATTCAGTCAGGAGACGGCCATGGTTTCCGGCCATCCGGCGCTAAAAATTTATCACTTAGACGGCGCCGGCAATAAAATACC
>CAZPJV010000017.1:0-7796 GCA_964586975.1 uncultured Candidatus Saccharibacteria bacterium | reverse complement strand
TTGATAATACCCAGAATTACCAGCACAAGCAAGCCCAAATAAACAATCGGAAAAATTAGACCCAGTAAAGGCATCGCCCGAGTGAAAAAACTATCAACCACCGAAATGATAACCCATAAAATAATTAGTACCAATCCCTGCTTCATGTGGTATTTCACAAAGGGGTCGTTCTTGGCTCCGGTCAAAAAGGGAATAATCAGTAATATGCCCAAATACGAAATAACGGCCATTAAAGTATTTGTGCCTTGAGCGCCTCCTCCTTGCGGCGGCATTTGTTGAGTTGGTTCCATAATTGTTATTTAGTTAATTTTTAATATATTCATTATATTAAATAAGCCAGGCGAAAGCCATCTAGGTGTGGATAAGTAATTTGTGTTAAAATTAGGTGTGCATAAAAACGATAAAGCAATCGCCGTTGACCCGGCAATTTTTCACGCTTATGACATAAGGGGTGTTTATCCAGAACAGCTTAACCCAGAAGTTGCGTACAAAATTGCTCAAGCTTATGCCAGACTAATTAAACCCAAGGAGGTAGCTCTAGGCAGAGATGTGCGTTTATCTGGCCCCCTATTATTTGAAGCCATGAAAAATGGTTTCATTGAGCATGGTGTAAATGTAATTGATATCGGAGTAATTAGTAGCGATACCTGTTATTTCATTTCCGGGGAATACGGCTATGATGCTTTGATAATTTCAGCCTCACATAATCCACGAGAATATAATGGAATCAAAATGATGCGCAAGAATGCTGTGTCCATTTCCGATGATAGTGGTATTAATGAAATTAAACGATTAGTATTATCTGGCTATGCTTATACAGCACCCAATCTCGGCAAATTAACCAAGAAGGATGTGACAAATGAATATTTAGAAAAATGTTTGAGTTTCATTGATAAAAGTAAAATCAAACCAATCAAGATTGTTGCGAATGGTATGTTTGGTCTGGCGGTACAAAATATTTTGAAGTTAAATTTACCAATAAAAATTATTCCTTTAAATGGTAATCCCGATGGCAGTTTTCCGAAAGGACCGCCCGATCCATTTCTAAAAGAGAACCGAGTTGAAACAGAGGAATTAATAAAAAAAGAAAAAGTGGATTTGGGAGCAGCTTGGGATGGCGACGCAGACCGATTTTTCCTTTTTGACGAAAAAGCCAGGTACATCCCCGGTTATTATCTGACTGCGTTTCTTAGCAAATATTTTTGCGAAAAGAATTCCAACGCGAAAGTCATTCATGACGTCAGAGAAACCTGGGCAGTCATTGATGCAGTCAAAAAGACTGGGGGGATACCTCTAATAAACCGGGTCGGGCATAGCTTTATTAAAGAAAGGATGAAAAAAGAGGATGCGGTATTTGCCGGAGAAGGCAGTGGACATTTTTATTTTAGAGATTTTTATTATGCAGACAATGGATTAATACCATTTCTCTTGATACTGCAAAAACTTTCCGAATCCGGTAAAAAAGTTTCAGAATTATTTGACGAGTATTTTAAGCAATATTTTGTTTCCGGAGAAATAAATACCAAGCTAAAAGATTTTGCCGCCGCTGAAAAAATATTTAAAACGATTGAGCTAAGGTTTAATGATGCTAAGATAGACCATGTCGACGGAATTTCCATAGAGTATCCGGACTGGCGGGCAAACGTGCGGGCGTCCAATACGGAACCGCTCCTACGCTTGAATCTGGAAGCCAACTCAACCGCATTGGTTTTGGAGAAAACCCGAGAGCTCCGTGCTATAATAGAAAGTACGAGATGAAAATTTTCCCCGGTAATCTTAAGAAAACGTCCCGTCCGCTTAAAATACTCTTCGTAGCTTCGGAGATATCGCCCTTTGTGAAAGTGGGGGGTTTGGGCGAGGTGATGCACGCCCTGCCGGAAGCCCTTGCCGGACTGGGACACGATGTCCGGACTATGGCACCCAACTACGCTTCCCTCAGCGAGGAGGAATTTCCGATGACGACCGTAGTGGAGGGACTCTTGGTGCCGAATCCGGGCAATGAGGATATTGTGTGCAACGTTAAAAAGCACAAAAACGGCAACGACCAGATTAATTATTTTTTGGAAAATCAGGAATATTATGAAAAACGGGGCAGTGTCTACGGTTACGACGACGACCCGGCCCGCTGGGCGCTGTTGTCGCGGGGCACGCTGGAGTTCATCCGGCGGGGAGATTGGCAGCCGGACATAATCGTTGCGAATGATTGGCAGGGCGGTCTCATTCCCAACTATATGAAGTGCGAATATGAAAAAGATCCGGTAATCGGGAAAATAGCGTCCGCCTTTATCATCCATAATATTCACTACCAAGGCATGTTTGACTACCGGCATGTCAGCGAACTTGACTACGACGATGGCAGATCGCCGATACCCGCGATCACCGACCCCAGGCTCCTGAAAATAAATTTTATGCGCCGGGGAATTCGGTACGCGGATGTCATTAATACCGTATCTCCGAGCTACGCGCGGGAAATTACCACGCCGGAATACGGGGAACTCCTGGATCAACTACTGCAGGAGCGGCGCTCCCGGCTCTTCGGAATTTTAAACGGCATCAATTACGACAATTACGACCCGGAAACTAATCCGTATGTGGAATTTAAATACAGCGTCAAAGAACTGGAGGAGCGGAGCAAAAATAAAAAAGTGCTGCAGCAGAAATTCAATTTGCCGGAAAAGAAAGACGCCTTTGTGGTCGCCATAGTATCTCGTTTGGCCGCGCAGAAAGGGCTGGACTTGGTGCTCGACACCATCCAGCCTCTCTTGGAGAATTTTGATTTTCAATTTGTGGTGCTGGGCACCGGCGAGTCCCGCTACGTATCTTTTTTTGAGGAACTGGACAAAAAATATAAAAATGTGGCCACCCATCTTTCGTTTGACAATATCCTGCCGCACGTGATATTTTCCGGCGCCGACGCTATCTTGATACCGTCCCGCTTTGAGCCCTGCGGACTGACCCAAATGGAAGCGATGCGCTACGGCGTCATACCGATAGTCAGAAAAATCGGCGGTCTGGCTGACAGTGTCAAGGACCACACCTCGGAAACGGATGTGGGCACCGGCTTTGTCTTTGAGAATTACGACGAGCACGCTTTTCTGGGGACTTTTATGCGCGCCTATGAACTTTATAAATATCCGAAGATTTGGCAGGAGATCCAGAAGCGGGCCATGACGGAAAATTTTTCCTGGGAGAAATCCGCCAAAGAATACGAAAAGCTCTTCCTGCGGGCGCTTAACCAATTTAGCCTGCTGGAATCATGAAGTGGGCCAACTTTTTACATTTTTACCAGCCGGCTAACCAGCAACCCGATATTTTGGAAGCGATTGTCGCCCAAAGCTATGCGCCGATTATTGCCGGCCTAAAAAAAAATCCGCGGGTGCGCCTGACTATCAATATCAGCGGCGCGCTACTGGAATTGTTGCACGAGTACGGATATGATTATCTGATTAAGGATCTCCGAAACCTAGTGGAGGAAAACCGCATTGAGCTCACCGGCTCCGCGAAATATCACGCTCTCCTGCCGCTCCTGTCCGACGAGGAAATCAGGCGGCAGATAGAACTCAACACCGAAACCCTCAAGCGTTATTTCGGGGATTACATGCCCCGCGGTTTTTTCGCGCCGGAAATGGCCTATGACGAAAGGATCGGGCAAATAATTTCTGAGCTCGGCTTTGAGTGGCTGATTCTGGATGAAATTTCTTGCGGCGGAGATGTGGGACAAGTGGATTACAGCCAAATCTACACCCTGACAGCTACCAAGCTAAAAGTTTTTTTTCGCGACCGTCGCTTAAGCAATCTTATTATGAGCGCAGTTGTCCGGTCCCGGGAGACTCTGCGGGAGGCAATGCAGGATGAACTAAAGGCAGACCGCTACATTGTAACCGCAATGGATGCGGAGACTTTTGGTCATCATCGGCCGGGTTTGGAGAAAATGCTTTTTAAAGTTTTTGAGACTAAAGAGTTTGAACTGCTCCAGATAAGCGACATAGAAAAATTTTATAAAGTAAAGCAGGACATCGCGCCCGCGCGCGCCACTTGGGCCTCCAGCAAACTGGACATTGAAAAAAATATCCAATTCTTGTCCTGGAACGATCCGGAGAATATCATCCACAAGTGGCAATGGGCATTTACCGAATTGGTTTTGAAAGAAGTTTATGGAATGGACCCCAAACATTCCCGTTTCTCTCTAGTGCGCGGGAAAATGGATATGGCTCTCAGCTCGGACCATTTCTGGTGGGCATCCGCCAAGCCTTGGTGGAGCTTGGAGATGATTGAATATGGCGCCTGGAGTCTGCTGGATACGCTCCGGCACGTGCCGGATGTAAAAAAAGAAACGGTGGACGCGGGCCGGGATTATTATGAAAAAATAATTAGCACCGCTTTCAATTGGCAGCGCACCGGCAAAATTCGCGCCATGATGCAGTCGCAAAACAATATTTTGCGGATTCCTTTTAAAGTTCGGACTCTGGGCCGGCCGGGTGCGGAGAACGTCTATTACGCGTTTTTGTCCATGATGGAGAAGTTGAAAAAAGAGGCGGCCCGAAAGGGAGAATATGAGCAGGCGATTCTTTGGCGCGATGCGATTTTTAAATTGAAGCATAAATTGGATATTTACGACACCATGAATGCGATTGATTTAGTGCGGGTAAAAATACCCCATGACGAAGTCGAAAAAACAATTATCGCCTACGAGGACAAGTACCGCCGCCTGCGCGGCGGCCAGCCGGAACAGCGCGGTTCTTAGCTTTATGAAAACCCACCACGATTATTCCAGCTGGTTTCTCCGATTTAAACAAAGCGAAGAGTATGCCTTGTTCGCCCAAAAGCCGGTGGCCTATTTCTGCGCCGAATACGCGCTCCAGTCGGAACTGCCAACCTATGCCGGCGGCCTGGGAGTTCTGGCCGGGGACTTTGTGCGGGAGGCGGCGGCGCGGGGATTTCCGCTGGTGGCCGTGGGGCTACGCTATCAAAAGGCCCAGAGCGTTCTGGCGGCGGATGAAGATAACCATAGCCCCGCATTGAGAACGCTGGTGGACGCGGATAACCGCGAAATAATCGTGACTTTGCCGATTGGAGAGCGAGTCGTGAGCGCCAAGGCCCGGGAGTGGCATGCAGGCGCGGCGCGGGTTTATTTATTGGATACGGATATTCCCGAGAATCACCCCAGCGACCGGGAAATTACCAAATGCCTGTATGACGAAGACCGGGACACACGGCTCAAGCAGGAAATAGTGCTCGGCATCGGCGGCTTCCGCTTGCTGGCGCGCCTGGGCATCCACGCCGCCGTCTATCATTTGAATGAAGGGCATTCCGCTTTCCTGGCGCTGGAACTGGTGCGGCATGAGATGGAACATCAGGGCGCGAGTTTTGAAGACGCTTGCGATTACGCCAAAAGACACATTCTTTTTACCAACCACACGCTGGTGCCGGAGGGCCAAGAACAGTTTTTAACGAAGCAAATCGGTTTGTATATGGCGCGCTACGCCCAAGAGATGCATATCAAAGGAGAAGCTATCGCGATGCTGGGAGCGCAGGCGGACAACCCGGATATTTTTTCCATGACCACTCTTTCTTTCAGATTTTCTTCCAAATGGAACGCGGTCAGCCGCTTGCATTCCGAAAAGGCATTAAAAATCTGGCCGCAGGCGGCAATAGCCAGCGTGACCAACGGCGTGTTTGCCGGCCGCTGGGATAAAATTGGGGATGTGCCCGACCGGGAGATTTGGCACCGACACCTTGAAAACAAAATAAAACTTCTCTCTCTGGTGCGGCAGAAAACCGGAGAAGAATGGCGGGAAACGGATTTGCTTCTGGTCTGGGCTCGGCGGCTGGTGGAATACAAACAACCTCTCCTGGTTTTAGCACAGGCGGACAAGTTGCTTGAGATTGCCAAAAATTCTCCGGTGCCACTTCGGCTAATTTTTTCCGGTCCCACCGGCGGCGAACTGCCGAATCCGCTAGTCACCCAAATAGAAAAAATAATTGAAGAGAAACTAAAAGGCCTGGCGGTTTTTATACCCAATTACAGTACGGAATTGGCGGAACTGCTGACTGCCGGGGCGGATGTCTGGTTAAATACTCCCAAGCCGGGCACGGAAGCTTGCGGCACTAGCGGCATGAAAGCAGGGTTGAATGGGGCTCTATCGCTTTCTACTTATGACGGTTGGGTGCACGAAGTAGAGCCGTCCGAAATCGGCTGGGTGGTCAAGGATTCGCCGGAGGACGGGCTTTTCGCCGCGCTCCAGAACGAAATAATTCCTCTATACGCGCATTGCTTGAAAGACCCCGATAACTCGGAGTGGTTCCGTAAAATGACGGCGGTCAGAAATTTTATTTTCCAAAATTTTTCCACCGCGCGGGTGCTAAAGGAATATATTGAGAAATTCTATATACCCATCTTGCGGCAAAAGCACACCCATAAAAAAGATTAAAGCTCGGATATATCTCGGGGCGAGAAAAGATTGATGGTCCAATCCAGGGCGACCCGGAATTTTTTGCGCCAGGAGATGAATTTAAAGAGGTAAACGGTGCGCCAGACCCACCAGGCGAACCGGCCAGAGAAAGTGAAACTCCCGATTTCTCCGGCAGCCATCCATTGGCCCAGAGACAGCAGATTGCCTGCGTGGCGGTATTTAAACTCTCGGGGCGACTGGCCGCTTAAAAGACGGGCCAGATTTTGAGCCAGCACCCGCGCTTCTTTCTCCGCGACTTGCGCCAGCGCCGGCAGGTATGAATTTTTATCTTGGAACGCCGCAACATCGCCGATAGCAAAAATATTTTTATGATTCGGCAGTTCAAAAAATTCATTGACCAAAAGCCGGCCGTCCAAGGCCTGCTCGACTGGCACATCAAATTCCGGTAGCCGTGGTTTTATACCGGCCACCCAGATGACGGTTTCGGTGTCAATTTTTTCCCCGTTGTCCAGCAGAACCTGCGTCGGACCGACTGCCTGCACCGCCCGGCCGAGCATTACTTGGATGCTTTTACTCTTTAGGATTTGCAAACTCTTGGCTCGGATTTTCGTTCCGAACTGCCGCACCAATTCCTTATCCCGATGGACGAGCAGGATAGATACGTCGTCCAGAACTGCCTGCGGATAGTAAAGGGAAAAAGAATCCTGCACCAGTTCCGCGATTTCCGCCGCGAGTTCCACCCCGGTGGGGCCGCCGCCGACCACCACGAACCTGAGTTTTTTGCGCCGAGCCGGGCGGTCCGCGGCGTGCAACGCGCATTCAATACTGGCAATCAAGCGATTTTTAATTCTGACCGCGTCCTCAATTGATTTTAAGGGCAGAGCATTTTCCGGCGCCCCGGGCACATTATAAAAATTGGTTGCCGCGCCGGTCGCCAGCACCAAGTAATCGTAAGGCAGGACAGTTTGGCCGGCCCGCACCCAGTGTTCCCGGGTATTGATAAATTCCGCCCGGCCCAAGTGGAAATTGTTCAGACAGCAACCGAGAACTTGGCGGATCGGCTCCACAATATTGCTCTGATTTTGCCCGCCGGTCGCCACTTCATGCAGAAGGGGCGTGAACAGAAAATAATTTTTCTCGCCGATAAGAGTAAGTTCAACGTTTTCTTTTTTATGCACCAGCTTATGCAGTTGCTTTAGCGCGTAAACCCCGCCGAAGCCATTGCCGAGGATGACGATTTTAGTTTTTTGGTCCACGGTTTCCATTTTAACACGAAAATGCTAAAATTTTTCATATGCTTGAGTCAATGGGCTGGTTGCGCGAGTTGATTTTAAACCATGCGGCGTTCCAGTATCTGATTATTTTTCTCGGAGCGGCTTTCGG
>CAZPJV010000016.1:2993-12478 GCA_964586975.1 uncultured Candidatus Saccharibacteria bacterium | reverse complement strand
GGATAGTTTTACTGGGGCTGTACCCTCCTAAAAAGTAAAGGAGGGGTTTAAAGGTAATCTAGGCGCGAATGGAAACCGTGCCGATAGTGTAATGGCACAAGATTGCTTGACTGTAAGAGGTACATCTCGAGCAGGTACGAAAGTAGAACATAGTGAACCGACCATACGTATTAGATGCGGTGGAAGATTAACGGATAAAAGCTACTCTAGGGATAACAGGCTAGTTCCGCCCAAGAGTTCATATCGACGGCGGAGTTCGGCACCTCGATGTCGGCTCACCTTAGCGCGGCGGTGGAGAAGCTGCCAAGCGTTTGGCTGTTCGCCAATTAAAAAGGTACGCGAGCTGGGTTCAGACCGTCGTGAGACAGGTTGGTCTCCTATCTACTGCACTCGTTGATTCTTGAGAAGATTTGCTCCTAGTAGCCCGTAAGGGCCTGCTACTTCACGCAGGAATGTGTGATGAAAAAGTGGCTAATAACGGTGGAGTCTTCATTGATGTTTCTGGTTTTAGGATTATAATGTCATTCGATCCTTGATATTATAATTTGCTTGAGGACCAGAAATGTGATAAGATAATACCGTGGGAAGTCGATCTAAAAATGTTGAGTTAGCATACATTGCCGGGTTTCTGGATGGCGATGGTAGCCTAATGCTTCAGCTTAAAAAGCGAAGCGATAGTGAACGAGCGATTCGTTTTATGGCAACCATTTGTTTCTATCAGGATACTCGGCATGAAAAGACTTTAGTATTGGATACAGAAAGTTTTAAGTATCGGTTATATTTCCAGACGCAAGGACGGAATGACCGAACTGCGAATAAACGGCTACAAGCAGATAAGAACTATTCTTAAAAGCTTATTGCCTTATATTCGATTCAAAAAACTTCAAACTCGCGCTCTTATAAAAGCGTGCGAAATATTATCTGAAACGAAGTTCCAAAAGCTAACGCAAAAGCAATTAATTAAACTCGTTGATCTCATTTTAGTTATTCAAAGTGAAAACTATGTTACTAAAAAAAAGAAAACAAAAAGTGAATTGCATAAAATTTTAGGTTTGACCCCGTAACGACTTATCTCTGATTTTTTATCAGAGTGGACTTGCATAATGCTGGAAAGTTTCTTTTTTAAGAGACAGGCTTGTGCTTGTAATACGCCAACGTCCTCATGATGAGTAAAGGTTTATCCTGAACTTGTCGAAGGATGAAGATATAGTCTGCACTCCTAGAAATAGGGGAGAATGTGACGAGAGGACCGGAGTGAACTGACCTCTGGTGTATCAGCTGTTCTGCCAAGAGCAATGCTGAGTAGCTATGTCGGGAATGGATAACCTCTGAAAGCATCTAAGAGGGAAGCCAGCTTCAAGATTAGGAATCGTTAAGAACCGTAGGAGATGACTACGTTGATAGGCTTTAGGTGTAAGTCCCGTAAGGGATTGAGCCGAGAAGTACTAATGTTTCGATTCCTGTTAAGAAATTTGGAAATCACATAAAAATTAAAATAAAAATTGCGCAAGGTTTAACCTTGCGCAGAGTCGAGTTTTCAGTGTTGGTGATTTGTCGCAAGGGCCACACCTCTTCCCATTCCGAACAGAGAAGTTAAGCCTTGTTGAGCCGATGATAGTCCTTAGGGGCGAAAGTAGGCAGTCGCCAGCACCGAGAACTTGAACCCCAAAAAAGCCATATAAAGTATGGCTTTTTTGGCGCTTGATTTTTTATTTTTGATGTGATATAATATATAAGAACGAAAGGGAGGAATTATGTTCTGGCAGGGTGTGTTGGGTGATAGTCCCGCGCTGTTCGGGTTCGCGTTTGCGGTGGCTACGCTAGCCGTCATTGGGCTCGAGCTTCTCGAGCGATGGCTTGCTAGCCGCCGCAAAAAACAACAACACTGACATCGAATCTCGGGCGCGAGTAGTCTTTGACTGCTCGCGCCCAAACTCGTTTTATGCTATTATATTCATATGACTTGGGCGCTCAAGCGGCAGATTTTGGATGTAATAATACTTATTATATTTATCGCGGGTTTCGCGTTTTTGATACTTTATCCAAAATTCAATAAGGCGCCGACCTGCGCGGATTTCAAACAAAATGGCGACGAGACCGGCGTGGACTGCGGCGGCAGTTGCGCTCGGGCCTGCCTCGTGGAGCAGGACGAACTTTCCGTACTTTGGGCGCGTGCCTTCCGGGTTATTCCGGGCCGCTACAATGCCGTCGCCTATATCACCAATCATAATAAAAATTCCGCGGTGCAAAAAATAAATTATCGCTTCCGCTTCGGCGACGAGAATAATGTTTATATCGGCAAGCGCGACGGTAGCACCTTCATCCCGCCGGGCGGAAACTTTGCCATTTTTGAGCCGGCCATCGGTGTCGGCAATTCCATTCCGGTGTACACCACTTTTGAATTTACTGAAGCGCCGCAGTGGCTACAGGTGCCGCCGGAGAAAATCAACCAGCTGAAAATTCTCGTGACCGATATTGAACTAAAAAATGAAACAACGGCGCCCCGCCTCTCGGCCACCGTTCTAAATCCATCACTTTTCACCATCAAGAACTTGGCCGTGGTGACTATCCTTTATGAGGCGGGCGGGAACGCTGTTTCCACCAGCCGGACTTACTTGGAAAAACTGTCGCCGCTGGAGGCCAGGAATATAACCTTCACCTGGCCGGAACCTTTTGAGAAACCGGTAGTAGAGAAAGAAATCATTCCGATTTTTGATGTTTTTTCCGCTAGCTTGGAGTAATAATTAGAAGAATAGACCCCGTTAGAGATTCCTGCTAATATGGCAAGAAAGAATGGAAATATTTCAGAAAAATGTAAAAAATATCTCTAACGGGGTAGATTGGCTATTGGTCTTTTTCATTCTGCCGGTTGTGGCCGGTGGGTTGGTGACCATGAAATCCTTCGCGCTGGTGGAGGACGGCGGGGCTTTTTTCAGCCGGCAAGTCATCTGGGTGGCCGTTTCTTTCGCCGTTTTTTTTATTTTTTCATTAGTTGACTTCCGATTTTTAAAGCAGACCGGCATCCTAGTGTTTTTATTTCTGTTTCTCTCCGCAATTCTCCTGCTGCTCATAATTTTGGACAATACCCTGGGCGGACCCAAAAGCTGGTTCAATTTCGGGCTTTTTTCTTTCCAGCCGGTGGACCTGATGAAGCTGGTGCTGGTGCTGGTGCTGGCAAAATATTTTTCCCGCCGGCATGTGGAAATCCGCGACGTGAAGCATATTTTTATTTCCGGATTTTACGCCTTCGCACCGTTCATTCTGGTGCTGTTGCAACCGGACTTCGGTTCGGCGATGGTTATCCTTTTCATTTGGCTGGGCATGGTGCTCGTGTCCGGCATTTCCAAAAAGCATTTACTGCTGGTTTTTTTGGCCGGCCTCGTGGTTTTCGCGGGACTGTGGTTGTTCGCCTTCCAACCTTATCAGAAAGCGCGCATTTACACCTTCATCAATCCGATGTCGGACATCCAGAAAACGGGCTACAATGTTTTTCAATCCACTATCGCCGTAGGTAGCGGACAATTTACAGGCAAGGGCTTGGGTTTTGGCACGCAGTCGCGGCTCAAGTTCCTGCCGGTGCCGCAGTCGGACTTCGTGTTTGCCGCTTACGCTGAAGAGTGGGGATTTATCGGCTCCGTCCTGATTCTCATCCTCTACTGTCTTATAATTTGGCGCATACTTTATTCTGCGTCGCTGGGAGCGACCAATTTTGAAATTCTTTATGGGCTCGGCATAGCTATTTTTTTTATGGGACATATACTGGTGAATATCGGTATGAATTTGGGATTGATGCCGGTGACCGGGATACCTCTGCCGTTTATGAGTTACGGCGGCTCGCATCTTTTGGCGGAATTCGCGGGCCTGGGCATTTTAATGAGCATGCGGCGCTATGGTCGGTCGGCGCACCGCGACGACATGCAACATGAATTTATCGGAGCATAATTGTGGATAGACCCCCTTGCCCTGCGGGCATTCCCCCTTGGCAGGGGGAAATTACGGGAAAATTTGTAAACAAACTATGACTATAATTGACGGTAAAAAATTGAGTAACGAAATTTTGGAAAAAGTGAAAAAGGAGGTGGCGCTTCTACCGTTTGCACCTTTGTTTTGCGATGTTTTGGTGGGTGACGACCCGGCATCTGTTCAATACGTGCAGATGAAAGCTAAAACCGCCGAAGCCGTGGGCATAAAATTTCATCATGCCAATTTTCCCTCATATATAAAAACTCCTGAGTTAATTACTGAGTTAAAGAAATTAAACAAATTGAAAAATATGTGCGGCATAATCATCCAGCTACCGTTGCCTGAACATATAGACAAGCAGGCAGTTTTCGGCGCGATAGACCCCCGGCTGGATGTGGATTGCTTAGGCAAGAGCGCGAGCGAAAAATTTTATAACGGCGACTCAAGCATCGGTTTCCCCACAGCGCTGGCATGCATTGCGCTTCTGGATTCTTTAAACATGGATTTGAAAGGCAAAAAAATAGCGGTGCTGGGGCAGGGGATGCTCGTAGGCAAGCCGGTCACGGCGCTCCTGCGTTTCCGAAATTTATCTCCCATACCAGTTGATATTTATACGGAGAACAAAGAAGAACTTATCAAGCAAGCGGATGTAATAGTTTCCGGCATGGGCAAGGGGCAGTACATCACCGGTGAAATGATAAAAGAGGGGGCGGTAATTATAGATGCTGGCACTTCGGAATCCAGTGGTGCAATAATTGGTGATGTGGATTTTGAATCTGTCCAGAGCGTGGCGGGTTGCCTTTCTCCAGTTCCCGGCGGCGTCGGTCCCGTGACCGTGGCTATGCTTTTAAACAATGTGCTAACAGTGGCTAAGAAAATGTTAAAATAAACCTATGAACGAAACGATTTTCTATTTTTTTTATAACTTTGCTCACCAGTCTGTTTTCTTGGATAAAGTTATTATTTTCACGGCGGTGTATTTGCCGTTTGTGGTGATGTTGCTGGCCTTTTTGTACTTGGTTTTTTATAGAAAATCTCTACGGGACTTGATTATGGTTTTTTTCACTGCAGGGGTTGCGTGGACTATTGCTCACTTTCTTAAAATTTTAATTAATACACCTCGTCCCTTCGATGCAATAGCGAATGTACTCGCGCTTTTCACTGAATCCGGGCAGGCTTTTCCGTCGGGACATGCTACTTTTTTTATGGCGCTGGCTGTCGCAATATTTTTATTAAACAAAAAGGCGGGCTATGTTTTTACGCTTTTTGCTCTAGCTATCGGCATTGCCCGCATTGTGGCCGGCGTGCATTTCCCGATTGATATTTTGGGCGGCTTCGCACTGGGAGCGGTGGTTGCTTATTTGGTAAAAAAAATATAAAATAGTTCTGCTGTATGTGGAAAAGAATAATACTGGCGATAGTGATTTTAGCGCTGGGCGCGGGCATTGGTTCTTTCGTCTATAAATCCGAGCCGCGGCTGAATAAGAATTTTGAGCAAGAAAGCGCTTTCTTCAAGAGCCGTCCTTTTCGGCTGGGTTTGGACCTGTCCGGCGGCAGCCATTTGGTTTACACAGCGGATGTATCGGCCATAGCGGCAGGGGAAGTGGAAGATTCCATGGATGCGCTACGCGATGTGATTGAGCGCCGAGTGAACCTCTTCGGCGTATCCGAACCGGTGGTGCAGGTGCAGAGCGGCAGTGTGGTTTCCGGCGCGGGTGAGCAGTTGATTGTAGATTTGCCCGGGGTAACCGACTTAGAACAAGCGATAGATATGATAGGGCGGACGCCGTTGCTTGAATTCAAAACCGAAGCGCCGGAAGGCACACCGATAAAAGTCAAAGCGGGACCGGACGGCAAGGTAGATTTGGGCTCTATCGATCTTAGTGGTAAGCAGTATGAGGCGACCGAACTGACCGGCAGATTTTTGAAACGGGCAACTCTGCAATTTGATCCGAATACGCGCGAGCCAATGGTTAGTTTGCAGTTCAACGAGGAGGGCACAAAATTATTTGCGGCGATTACCAAAGAAAACATTGGTAAAACCGTGGCGATATATTTGGACGACGCGCCAATTTCCACGCCGGTGGTGCGGGAAGAAATCCCTTCCGGCGAGGCGGTAATTTCCGGCGATTTCACTCCGGTGGAGGCGAAAGAACTGGTGCGCGATTTAAATTATGGCGCCCTGCCGGTGCCGATTACGCTGGTGTCTACCCAGACCATCGGCGCGATTTTGGGCGACACCGCAGTCAATGCGGGTGTCCAGGCCGGGCTGATCGGTTTTTTACTGATAGTTATTTTTCTGATTGTTTGGTATCGCCTGCCGGGGTTGGTGGCTTCGGTCTCGCTTTGTATTTTTATTGTGATTATGCTGGCGCTGTTTAAACTTTTGCCGGTGACCCTGACCGCGGCGGGCGTGGCGGGTTTTATTATTTCCATCGGCATCGCCGTGGACGCCAACGTGCTAATTTTCGAACGAGTTAAAGAAGAAATGCGCGGGGGCGACAGTGTCAGTGGCGCCACTGCGGCCGGTTTTTCCCGCGCCTGGCTGTCCATCCGCGATTCCAATATTTCCAGCCTGATTTCCGCGGTCATCCTGTTCTGGTTCGGCACTTCGCTGATTAAGGGTTTTGCGCTGACGCTCGGTTTGGGCGTGCTGGTGTCACTCTTCAGCGCCATAATCGTGACGCGAATATTTTTACGGACGCTCGGTTTTATGGGTGAAGGCAAGGTCGCGAGGTTCCTTTTTTCCAGTGGCATATCAAAATGAATTCGTCATTCGTCATTGGTAATTTTAAATTAAATTTATGTTCGTATTAAAATACAAAAAAATATTCATCGGCTTGTCGGCAACCTTGGTGGCGCTTTCCCTGATTTCTCTTTTTGTGCTCGGGCTCAAAGTGGGTATTGATTTTAGGGGCGGAGCTTTGCTGGAGGCGGTTTATGACGGCGAGCGTCCGGCACAGAGCGAACTCCTGGATTCTCTCAACGCTCTTAATTTCGGCTCAATCTTACTCCAGCCCACCGGCGAGCGGGGTTATCTCGTCAAGACCCGCGATTTGAGTGACGCCGAGCATGTGCTTTTACTTGCAACGCTGTCGCAAGAGGACAAATATCCGCTGATGGAGCAAAGTTTCAATTCCATCGGACCTTCCGTGGGCCGCGAACTGACCCGCAAAGCGATTTTTTCCGTAATCTTGGTGTCGCTGGCGATTATCTGCTTCATCGCTTTTGTTTTCCGGAAAGTTTCCAAGCCGGTTTCATCTTGGAAATACGGAATCATAGCGATTATCACATTGCTCCACGACGTTGCCATACCGGTGGGCATCTTTACCTTGCTTTCCCGTTTGGGCGGGGCGGAGCTGGACACGCTTTTCGTGGTGGCGGCCTTGACCATTCTCGGGCTTTCGCTTTCGGACACTATCGTTATTTTTGACCGCATCCGGGAGAATTTGAGAGACCAGGCGTTGCATTCCAAAATGAAATTTCATGAAATTGTGGGCAAGAGTCTGGACCAATCCTACGCCCGCTCCATTGCTACGTCTCTGACGGTCATTCTCGTGTTGCTGGCCCTGTTTTTCTTCGGGCCCGTGACCACAAAATATTTCGCCCTGATGCTGGCCACCGGAATGTTTTTCGGCACTTACTCCTCCATCTTTCTGGCTTCGCCCCTGCTGGTCTTAACGGAAGAATGGCAATCCAAAAAATTAAAATAGTGCTATAATTGTAGAGTCCTATTATCACTTAACTGTTAAAATTTATGAAATATCTTTGGATAATACTTGGAGTAGCGGTGCTGTGGGCGGTGTATATGTTCAACCGCTTCGTGTCCTTGCGCAATCGCGCGGAAGAGGCCTGGGCGGACATAGAAGTTCAGTTGAAGCGGAGGTATGATTTAATTCCCAATCTGGTGAATACGGTCAAGGGCTACGCGACCCACGAATCCGCGGCGTTTGAAAACGTGACCAAAGCCCGCTCGGCGGCCATGGGCGCTACGGGCCCGACCCCCGGCCACGCCCAGGCGGAAAATATGCTTTCCGGCGCGCTCAAATCCCTGTTTGCGGTAGCGGAGGCCTATCCGGACCTCAAGGCGAACCAGAATTTTCTTGGGCTACAGCAGGAGCTTGCCGACACGGAAAATAAAATTCAGGCCGCCCGCCGGTTTTACAACGGCAATGTCCGCGATTTGAACACCGGCCTTCAAAGTTTCCCCGGCAACATTATCGCCGGCATTTTCCGCTTCTCTCAAAAAGAATTCTTTGACCTGCCGGACACGGACGCGGCGCAGAATCCGGTTCAGGTAAAATTCTAAAAATTCGTGCTATGATGGAAATATCATGGCAACGCTCTACACGCATCAGTCGGAAAATATCGCCAAAACCTGGGCACTAATGTCCGTGTTTTTCGTCATAGTCATCGGCCTAGGCTGGTTTTTTAGCTATTACTACGGTAACCCGAACGTTCTGTATATTTTTGTGGCCTTCAGCATCCTGATGAATATTTTTTCCTACTGGTTTTCGGACAAGATAGTGCTCAAGCTGGCAGGCGCGAAAGAAGCGAAAAGGGAAGAGTATTTTGACCTTTACACCTCTGTGGAAAATCTTGCGATTACCGCCGGTTTGCCGATGCCGAAAGTTTACGTAATCAGCGACCCGGCGCCGAACGCCTTTGCTACCGGCAGGAACAAGGAGCACGCGGTGGTGGCGGCCACTACCGGACTGCTCCAGATTTTAAACAAAAACGAACTGGAAGGCGTAATCGGCCACGAACTTTCCCACATCGGCAATCGCGATATGTTGCTTGCCACCGTGGTGGTGGTTCTAGTGGGGTTCGTCACCATTTTAGCCGACATTTTCCGGCGCAACTTATTCTGGGGTGGACTGGGCAGAAGGGATAACAACAAAGCTGCTGGCATCATAATGCTGGTGGGAATTATCTTATCTATTCTGGCGCCGATTTTTGCGATGCTTATTCAGCTGGCCATTTCTCGCCGGCGCGAATTTTTGGCGGACGCTTCCGGCGCGCTCTTGACCCGCTATCCGGAAGGGCTCGCGAGCGCTCTGCAAAAAATTTCACAAAGTAATCGCCCAATGGCGCGCCAATCCAACGCCATCGCGCACCTTTACATTTCCGACCCCCGCCCGCATGACTCGCGTCAGCGTGTCGGGCAGGCCCGAGCCGCTTTCGGCAAAAAAATTTCCGGCCTTTTTGCGACCCATCCGCCAGTGGAGGAACGCGTCAAAGCGCTAGTAGGTAGGTAGGAAGCATTTTGCTATAATCATTTTTATGGACATCAAGGATGTGGAAAATTTGGCGGAGCTGGCGCGGCTGGAGCTGACGGCGGAGGAAAAAAAATCTTTGCTCAAGGATTTTGACAGCATTTTGGCTTACGTGGACAGCATCAAAAACGCAAAAATCGGCGAGGTGGAGTCGGAGTATAACTTGCAGAATGTGTGGCGAGAGGACAAACTTGAGCCGCGGGAATTTTCCAAAGACCTTCTAACCGAGCAATTTCCCGATTCGCA
>CAZPJV010000016.1:0-2893 GCA_964586975.1 uncultured Candidatus Saccharibacteria bacterium | reverse complement strand
TGGAAGCTTACCTTAAAAACATTGAAGCCAAAAACAAAGAGTTGAACGCATACCTCGAAGTTTTTACCGACGCCAAAGAACAGGCAGAAAAAGCGCAGAAAAAATTCAGAGACGGCACCGCCGAACTCCTGACCGGCATACCTTTTGCTATCAAGGACAATATTTTATTTGAGGGACATATCGCCTCGGCGGGCTCAAAAATTTTGGAAAACCATACCGCTGCCTACGATTCTTTCGTAATCCGCGAATTAAAAAAAGCCGGCGCGGTGATAATTGGGCGCACCAATATGGACGAGTTTGCGATGGGTTCTTCCACTCAGACCAGCGCCTACGGCGTATCACGTAATCCCTATGATACCTCGCGCGTGCCGGGCGGCTCTTCGGGCGGTTCGGCGGCGGCGGTTGCGGCGGATATGTCGCTTGTGGCGCTTGGCACAGAAACTTGCGGTTCTGTGCGCGAGCCTTCGGCCTTTTGTGGTTTGGTGGGGCTGAAGCCCACTTACGGTGCGGTATCGCGCAACGGCATCATCGCCATGGGTAATTCTTTGGACCAGGTCTCGCCGTTCGCTAAAAATGTGCGGGACGCAGAAATAGTTTTCAATCTTCTCTCCAAACACGACAAGGAAGACAGCACTTCAATTCCAGATTCTCTACGAAACAAGCTAGCGCCTAGCGCCCAGAGCCTAAAGCCTATCAAGATCGGCATACCGTGGCACTTGTTCGAAAAGGGGGTTGATCCGGAAATTACGGAAAATTTCAAGCAATCGGTGGAAAAGTTCAAAAGCGCCGGCTACAAAATCCAGGATATAGAGCTTCCATTTTCCAAATACTCGCTGGAGGCATACTACATTATTATGCCCGCGGAAGTTTCTACTAACCTGTCGCGTTTTGATGGTATTCGTTACGGCTTGAGCCTGGACGGAAAAAATTTAAGAGAGGTCTATATGAAAAGCAGAGGCAAAGGTTTCGGGCTGGAAGCGCGCCGGCGCATTTTGCTCGGCACTTATGTGCTGTCGCACGGCTATTATGATGCTTACTACAACAAGGCAGTAAAGGTCCGTGACAAAATCAAAACGGAAATAACGAAAGCTTTCAAGGTGGTGGACCTTATCGCGACGCCTACTGTTCCCGTGTTGCCGTTTAAAATAGGAGAGAAATTGGATGACCCGGTCGCGATGTACTTGTGCGACATCTTTTCCGCTCCGGCAAATTTGTCCGGGGTGCCGTCTATCGCGTTGCCTGCCGGAAAAAACAAAAATAATTTGCCCTTTTCCATTCAATTTATGGCACCCCATTTCCGCGAAGACGCTCTATTTGAGGTTGGCAGGAGATTTGAAGAAATAAAGAGAGAATAAAAATATGTTATACTTTTAGTATGGACCTGACCCAGAGCGATATCTTTACCGATTCCTTCCTTGGTTCTCAGTATCTCAACCCGGCATATTTATTTGAGCGGGGGGTATTTTACGGCCGAAAGTTCATAGACTTGACTTTTACTGACCGGAATATAAGTTTGGCCAAGACGGCCCTTTTCATAATTTCCCTGTTTTTCCTGACCATTATTTGCTACGTTGCGGTTCGGATGATTGAAATCAGGCGCAAGGAGCACAAACATTTGCACCACGCGATTAAAGAATATGCCAAGAACAAAGCCGAACAGGAAAAGCGGCTCCACGAAGAAGTGGGCGGTTCCAAGAACCCGCGCTGGAGCAAGACGCTCAACTATCTTTTTTCCCAGCATGCGAGTGATTGGAAACTGGCGATAATTGAAGCGGATTCCATCCTGGAGAATTTATTGAAAGACCTGGGATTTCCGGGCGAGACTTTGGGCGACCGGCTCAAGTCGGCCAATCAGGAAAATTTCCCCCAGCTTACTTCGGCTTGGGAACTACATACCACTCGCAACCGAATTGCGCACGAAGGGCTGGCGTTTGAGCTGTCGCATCATGAAGCCAAAAGAATTATCGCTCTGTACGAGCGAATTTTCCACGCCTACGGGTATATTTAGCAACTTTTGTTTTGTTGGTTGCTTTTTGAAAAATTAAAGGTAGAATGAATAAGTGCCGTAAAGGCATTTTTTTATAGCAGGGTGGACCCGCCAGAGGACGGGCAAGGAATAGGCATCTTAGAGAGTTTAGTTTTATATAGCGGGGTGGAGAAGAGGCATCTCGTAAGGCTCATAACCTTAAGACCCACGTTCGATTCGTGGCCCCGCAACATTTCGGCAAGTGACATGCCAGCTTATATGTCTCAAGCCGAATAAATGAGGTATAATTTTGTCGAGGTAGCTCAGATGGTCAGAGCGGGCGTTTCATAAGCGCCAGGTCGAGAGTTCAAATCTCTCCCTCGACACATTACCAGAAGAACTGGTATGAATATAAATAACTTGCGGCCGTAGCTCAACTGGTTAGAGCGCTTCCCTGTCACGGAAGAGGTTGCCGGTTCAAGTCCGGTCGGTCGCGCCCCGCCGTTGTAGCTCAGTTGGTAGAGCATTCGCATGGTAAGCGGAAGGTCCCCGGTTCAATCCCGGGCAACGGCTCACTTCTTCGCTAAAGCTACGAAGTGCGTTGCCACGAATGCTTGCACTGCGAAGTCTTGACGAAGCAGTGCCGAAGTAGCTCAGTTGGTAGAGCACAGCTTTCGTAAAGCTGGGGTCGTGAGTTCAATCCTCACCTTCGGCTCATGAATCCCGTTAGAAATTTACTAACAGGATTTAATGGTTATAATTTACTTATTAAAATTTCTAACGGGATGAAAGATACGAATGATGTAGAAAAAGAAATAGAGAAATTGGAAGGGGAGATGCAACTCCCCGATTTTTGGAATGATAAAGCCAAAGCGCAGGCGGCGATAAAAAAACTCGGCGAACTTAAAGCGCAGAAAGAAGGTTTGG
>CAZPJV010000015.1:0-13464 GCA_964586975.1 uncultured Candidatus Saccharibacteria bacterium | reverse complement strand
CCCGCCCCCGGCGCCAAACGCTCCATAGAGCAAGTTCTGGAACGTCTTGAAGGCAACATCGCCTGGCTGAAACGCGACAAAAAAATAATTCAGAGGTTTTTACAGAAATAAGAATATGCTTGGGGTCCTTAATAAGAGGATTATTTCTAACTGACCTTTTTGTATTACAAATAGAAATGTATAATTGTTTTATAAATGAGTCCACAAAGATTAACAACTGAAAAATTTAAGAAAATAGCTGAAAATCGGGGAGGTAGGTGTTTGTCAAAGATTTATTTAAATATTCGGACGAAAATGAAATGGCAATGTGCCAATGGCCATATTTGGGAAGCAATACCAAGCAGTATAGTTGGGGGGCATTGGTGTCCAAAATGTGCTGGTAATAAACCTTTAGATATTGCTGAAATGCAAATACTCGCTATATCAAAAGGTGGTAAATGTTTATCAAAAAAATATACTAACTCAAATACAAAATTATTATGGCAGTGTATTAAAAACCATACTTGGGAAGCTAGACCTGGACAGATTAAAATGGGACATTGGTGTCCAGCATGCAGTGGTAATCAACCACATACTATTAGTGATATGAATCGTATAGCTTTACTAAGAGGTGGGAAATGCTTATCTACAGAATATATTAATGGCACAACCAAAATGTTATGGCGATGCTCTAATGGTCATGTGTGGAGAGCTACGCCTCGAAGTGTACTTCATAACCACTGGTGTCATTATTGTACTAGTCATACTGGTGAAGAAATAACCAGAGTAATTTTTGAAAGGATGTTTGACGTTAAATTTCCAAAAGCTAAACCTGTCTGGCTACTAAATGACAGGGGTAATAGTATGGAGCTTGATGGTTTTTGTGACAAATTACGTATTGGATTTGAATACCAAGGAGAACAACATTATAAGAATGTAAAAATTTTTACAAATTATGACATAACTATACGATCTGTTGACGATCTACTGAAAGAAAAATTGTGTAAAGAGAATGGAATAATTTTAATTCATATACCATATTATATAGAATATACCGATTTACAAGATTTCATTATTACCGAATGTCAAAAAAAACATATTGAAATACCTAATACTAGAAAAGTTCATTTGATAGATCTAGGAAATTTTAATCCGAGAGATTTACAAGAGCTTAAAAAATTGGCTAAATCAAAAGGGGGTATGTGTCTATCAAACAGCTACTTTAACGGCACCACAAAGTTAAAATGGCAATGCGTGAAAGGTCATGTTTGGGAAGCAAGACCTTTTAACATAAAACAAGGTAGTTGGTGTCCTGTTTGTTGGGGGAGACAAAAATTGAAAATTGAAGATATGAAAGTTTTGGCGGCTAAAAGAGGTGGTAAGTGTTTATCTAAAAAATACGTTAATTCTGAATATAAATTAACTTGGGGGTGCTCCGTTGGACATAAATGGGATACTACACCACATAACATACAGAAAGGTCGCTGGTGTCCTATTTGTGCTAATCGTAAACCATCCAATATTAAAAAAATGAAAGAATTGGCAAGATCTCGTAATGGTATATGTGTTTCAAAAAAATATGTCAATACTAATACTAAATTAATATGGCAATGTGCAAAAGGACATAAATGGCAAGCTCCTCCTGTTAGAATAAAACGAGGCCACTGGTGTCCAAAATGTGCTATCAAAAAATCTAGAAGAAGGTCGGGTTTATTTTTGAATTATTTAAAATAGGGTGTATTTACGTTGGACAGTAATTTATGTTATAATCAATTCCGTACAAAGGTGATATGAAAAAAAACATTATTCATAAACTTAAAGGCCTTTCTTGTATATTTTTACCTAATTATACAAGTATAGTGGTCTTCTTGATTATTACAGCTTTTTTTAGTTCTAAAAATCCAGTTATTGTCGGAGTAATAACAATCGCCTGTGGCGCAATTGTGCAAATGATTTCCTTTATATTTTTTGGTACTGAAGATTTAAAAAAAATTGAAACAAAACATATTGTAAGTTTTTATGTGTTTTTGAGTTTTTTAATTTTAATTACTTTAAGTAAGATATATGCATGGTCATTTAATTTTAAGACTAAGAAAAAAATAGTAGATTATAATTATTATGGATAAATTTTTTTTACAGAGAGTTCTTGCTTCTATCGTACTACTTATTATAACAGTTGTGGCAATGTGGTTTTTGATTATAAAAATTGATATAAACAACAAACCTGACTTACCAGTTGGTAACATAAGACCTATTACAGTTAATCCGGCAGAATTTCCTGATTATGATTCTTTAAAATTCTTAACTCCTTTAGAACTTATAAAAGAGAAAAGTAGTAATGCAAAAAATAAAACTGATCCAGAATTTACAAAATATCTTGAGGTAAGGGGGGAATTTTCAAGGATATATCTTTATGCAGAGGCATCGGTAAACGATAAACCTCTTACTGATTGGGATAGTCTATATGTCAAGTTTAATAATGAACCACCTACTTTAGATAATTTTAAGGCAGGAGGACACTTATTTAGACCAAAGTCATTAAAAGTTCCAGGCGATAATAAAACCACTAGGTTACTTTTTAATTTGTCGGTTGTTCCCTATTTACCCACGATTCCGTATTCAGAATCTAGAATACCTATAACAGTAAATTGGTTTGAAAATGTGTTTAACTTTAACAGTAACCCAAATAGTGTAAGAAAAATAAGATTTGACACTTTTATATCTACCACAGAAAAGGGAGAATTACATCTTATTGCTTTGTATTATAAGTGCGCAGATGAAACGCCTAATTGTTATATTACTAAAGTACAACAATAAATAATATTATATTTCAATTTTTCTAAATAATTCTTGCAAGGCATTGTCCGCATAATAAAAAACGTATAAAATAAATTCTGGTCTACTTGCTTGCATCAATTTTGGCGGCGAGGATGAAATCGTTTTCCGAGAGGCCGCCGATGGCGTGGGTAGACAATATCAACTTCACTTTGTTGTAGTTTATATGAATATCCGGATGGTGGCCTTCTCCTTCCGCGATTTCCGCGACCTGGTTTACAAAATTTATCGCGCCGATGAAATCTTTGAATTTGAATTGTTTAGTAATATTTTTACCGTCTTCGGATAAATCCCAGTCTGCTACCATGTGCATATATTTTTCCGCCTCCGCCCTATCGAGCGGTAGCGCTCCCCCCTCACACGGCACGCATTTTTTATTTAATAAATCCATAGGCATTAGGCTTTAGGCGCTAGGCTCTAGTAAATTTTCCCGCAGGCGGGCTATCTGGTAAATACTTAATACTAACACGATTGCCGCCACCCATTGCGACAGCGACAGCACGGTTTGATTCACTATAAAATCCAGCAGGATCGCTACAAAGGGAAAAGTAAGCTCCAAAATTGTAGAAATATGCACTGGAGTTTTGGCCAATCCTCGGTAATAAATCAAAAGCGCGACCATGCCGGTAGATACGGCGATGAGCGCCAGGAAACCGTATTGCGAGAGGTTCGGCAGGGCTAGACTTGCATCTGCCGTGCGACCGAAGAATAATAAAACCGGCAAGGCTATCAAAACAGTAATGAGAAATCTGTAAAAAGTGCTAACTTTGAAATCCACCCGGCCCAAAAGCATTTTGGAAAAAGTCGTGGACGAGCCCCAGGCAAACGCGGCGCCGAGCGCGTAGAGCGCGGCGATAGCGGTGCCCTCGCCGGTTTGTAAATTAACAACGCCGTCTGGAAAAGTTACGAAGTAAGCCGAAATAAGCGCTAGTAGAGCCCATTTGATATATCTTTTGTCTAATTTCTCTTTTAAGAAAATGCGGGCAGTGGTAATGGCGAAAATCGGTTGGAGTTTTTGCAGTAAAAATACTACGGAGATGGTAATAAAGTGCACTTTGCCCAGCGCGGTGGTAAACCAGAGTGTCCCAAAAAGTCCAGAGAGAATGGCTATAAGCACCACCAGCCGCCATTCACGGGCATTAAGCTTCGCGGCGCGGACATGTTTCCAGATAAAGGGAGATAAAAGTATTAACCCGATTAGATGCTCAAAAAATATAATCGTAATCGGCGGCAGCGTATAAAGATGCTGGCGGATGAGCCCGTCAAAAGCCCACAGAAACGCCGCGAGGATAATAAACATAGGTCCGGTGTAATTTTTTAACATAGTTTTAAATCTTTTTTTATTTGATTAATTAATTCTTCTTCGGTGTTAAATTTTTTAAAATCCCGTAAAAATTTATTTATCTCTAGAGATACCTCTTTGCCATACGCATCCCCGTTATAACCCAAGAGATGCGCTTCCACTTTTTCGCCGGGGCCGATTACTATGCCGGCTCGGTATTCTTTGCCGTCTAAAATTCCAATGCCCGCATACACGCCCTCCTTTGCTTCACTTGGCGGTTTAACCGCCAAGTTCACCGTCGGAAATCCCAATTTTTTGCCATATCCCTCCCCTTTCAACACCTTCCCGGAAATTACATAATTCATCACTTACATAATTACTTACTTAATTTTATGCCGAGTTCTTTCAGCTGTTTCTCCGAAATTTCTGTCGGCGCGCCCATCATCAAGTCCCGACCCTCGCCGGTTTTCGGAAAGGCGATGACTTCGCGGATGTTCGGCTCGTTTTGCAGAATCATAACGATACGGTCAATGCCCGGCGCGAAACCCCCGTGCGGCGGCGCGCCGTAAGTGAACGCCTCCAGCATATGCCCGAACCTTTTTTGCTGTTCTTCCTCGCTGATTTTAAGTAATTTGAAAACTTGCTTTTGCACTTCCCGTTCGTGTATCCGGATACTGCCGGAGGAAAGCTCGTAGCCGTTCAGCACCAAGTCATAAGCGTTGGCCCGAATGGAAAACAAATCTCTGCCCTGCATAAATTTTTCCTTGTCCTCTTCTTTAATGGAGCAGAACGGGTGATGCACGGCCTGCAGTTCGCCTGCGTCATTTTTCTCGAACATCGGAAAATCCAGCACCCAAACAAACGAAAGTTCGTTGGGGTCTTCTTTATTTTTTCGCAAATCCGGCTTATCGTTGCCGTATTTTTCCAGACATTCCGCATAAGACATCTGCGGAAAAGGAATCTGGGTAATTTTCTTTTCGGGATAAACATTTTTCACCAGCTCAATAAACATCGCTTCGGTAAATTCCAGCACTTCCGCCTGAGTCACGAAGGACATTTCATAGTCCAGTTGGGTAAATTCCGGCTGGCGGTCGCCGCGGGTGTCCTCGTCGCGCATACAGCGGGCAATTTGGAAATATTTTTCAAACCCCGCCACCATGCAAAGCTGTTTGAACTGCTGGGGCGACTGCGGCAGGACATAAAATTTGCCGTGGAAAAGCCGCGAAGGAATTACATATTCCCGCGAACCCTCCGGCGTGCCTTTCATCATTATCGGCGTCTCAATTTCCACGAAGCCGTTTTGGTGCATATAATCGCGGAAGAAAGTTATGATTTTATCCCGCATCCGGATATTTTTCTGCATGCGTTCGGTGCGCAGGTCCAGATATTTATATTGCATCCGAATGTCCTCGTTCACTCCGATGGTATTTTCATTTATTTGAAACGGCGGCGTCTCGGACTTGTTTAAAAATTCTATGTCCAAGACTTCAAGCTCGATGTCTCCGTTCAAAATTTCTGCGTTGATGTTTTTGTCGGGGCGCTTATTAACTATTCCGCTAATTTTTAAAACCCATTCCGGACGAATCTCCTTAGCCTGCTCAATCGCCTCCGCGCGCGACGGCAATGCCACGCATTGCACCTTGCCGGTCATATCCCGCATATCAAAAAACACCATCTTGCCTTGGTCCCGGCGCACATCCACCCAGCCGGCAATAACAACTTCCTTGCCGATATTATCTTTCAAATCTTTGATATAAACTCGGCCCTGCATACAAAGCTAGTCTATCACAAAATAAAAAATATCTAAAATAACACTCGCCCCGTCATGCGCTTCGGCGCAGGAATGCTCAAAAGCGCAAGGATAGTGGGCGCCACATCAGCGAGACTGCCACTCCGCAATTTTAGGTCTTGCTTGGTAATAATCCCCGGGACTTTTGACAGCGTGTGCGCGGTGTGCCTGTTCCCAGTAGTGGGCTCTATATTTATTTCCGCATTACCATGGTCCGCCGTGATGAAGGCGATTCCGCCACGCTTATCCAAGGCTGTTACAATTCTTTTTAACTCTCGGTCCACCGTTTCTATCGCTTTTTGGGTGGCTGCTATGTCCGCGGTATGCCCGACCATATCCGCATTCGCGAAATTAATTACCAAAAAATCGGCGCCGGTCTCAAGGCTTTGAATGGCGGCATCGGCAACTTCCCGGGCGCGCATTTCCGGCGCCTGGTTGTGAGTTTTTATGTCTTTACGGCTGTCAATTAAAATATGCTCTTCATTCGGGTAAAGCTCTTTACGTTCGCCGTTGAAAAAATAAGTGACATGCGCGTATTTTTCCGTCTCGGCAATGTGCACCTGACGCAGTCCCGCGCGAGCCACCGCCTCCGCCAGGGTATCTTCTATTTTACGGCGCGGGAATGCCACCTCGCTCTTGATATCAGGCGCATACTCGGTCATGGTCGCCAGCAGGATATTCTGCGCTGCCGCTCTTTCAATTATTTTATAGGCAAGCTGACGGGTGCGGTCATTCCTGAAATTGAAAAAGAAAATGCCGTCACTTTTTTTAATATTGTGAACCGTGCCCCGCGAATCCGGAAAAATCAGAGGTTGCAGATGCTCATCTTGTTGGCTAAGTTCGTATTTTTTAGTAAGCGCTGCGGACGGCTTGGTGTGGCTTTGCCTTTCTCCATGGCTCTCAAATATCGCTCGGACGACTATTTCCGTACGGTCCCAATTCTGGTCCCGGTCCATGGCATAATACCGCCCGGCTACCGTGGCGATGTGGCCTACTCCAAGTTTTAATATTAGTTTCTCAAGCTCGCGCAAATATTCCGCGCCGGATTGCGGCGAACTGTCCCGTCCATCCATAAATGCGTGGATGGCTATTTTGCGCACTCCTGCTTCATACGCTAATTTTAAGAATTCATGTAAATGCTCCTGATGGCTGTGCACCCCGATGGGGCTCAAGAGTCCCAGCACATGCAGGACGGAGTCATTATCTTTCACATGCTTAAAAAGTTTATGGAAGGCGGGTATTTTTTTATAATCGTCTTCTCTGATGGCTTGGCCGATGCGGACTAAATCCGTTTCTATGGTCCGCCCCGCACCGATGGTTATGTGGCCCACTTCACTGTTACCGATTATGCCAGGCAGGAGCCCGACATGTTTCCCGCTCGCCTCCAGGAGGGTGTGGGGAAAATTATTCCACAAGTAATCAAAAAAAGGCGTGTAGGCGGAAGCGATAGCGTTGTCTTTCTTTTCGTCCCGATAGCCCCAGCCATCCAAAATTATCAAGGCGATGCATTTTTTCATATCCAATTTGTATGCCTGCCGGTCCGATGTTTAGCTATTCCAAAGCGCGGTCACGGATTTGCCGTTGTGTAAATTATCTATAATTTGCGCCACCAGCTTCGCGGTGGAAATAATTTCCAAATTTTTTATTTTCTTCTTATCTGCCTCCCGAATGCAAGAATCGGTAAACCAAACTCCCGAAAAAGGAGTGGCATTCAGACTGGCTACGGCGTCACCCGAAAGTATCGCATGGGTTGCCGTAAAATACACATCTTTGGCGCCATTGTCTTTCAGGGCCGCGAACGCCTTGACCGCCGTGCCGCAGGTATCGGCCATATCGTCCGGCATGATGCAATGGTAACCGCGCGCGTCGCCGATTACCTCTACTACCACATTGTGATTGGTTCTTTCCGGGTCGCGTATTTTGTTAATGACCACAATGTTCTCGGAAATTCCGAGTTGTTGGGCTAACCGGCGACAGGCCGGCGCCGCGCCCAAGTCCGGCGCCACGATTTTAAATTTATTGAGGTCAAATTTTTTTGAGCGAATGTGCTTGACTAAAAGTTCGTTCACATCCACATCCACAATTGGTATGGTGAGCGGGTGCGCGTTGTAGCTGGAGGGGTTGTGCAGGCGCAAAGTTACCAGACGGTTAGCGCCCGCCATCTGAAGCCGCATGGGCACTTTTTGCGAAAGCACCGGCTCGCGATGGTTGGAGGGCCGGTCCTGCCTGGCATACGGCAAGCAGGGCATGACCACAGTAATGCGCGCCGGGTCACCCTGGCGCAGAGCGAAAACCATGGACTCGCATTCTTCCAAATCAAACGCCAGCTGGTCTTTGTCCCCGAAGCGCGGCTGCATCAACAAATACACGTCGCGGTCGCGGATAGATTCTTTATGGTGCACTATAAATTCTCCGTTGCTGAAAATTTTAAACTTGGCGGCGGCCAAGGAGGTTTTGAGCAATTTGGCGACCTTCTCCGGCAAGACCTGATGCACGCCGCTCGGGCTCCCGTAGAGTTTGAGGGGGTAAGGATTTAGCTTGAGATGGTCCGGGCTTGGCATTGTAAAGACAGTTTATCATAAAAATTTGCAAAAAGAAAAAGAGGGACTTACTCCCGCCACTGGCGGGATGCCCTCTTGATGCTCGTGGGAGCAACTATACATCCTGCTGCTCCCACGGAAGCTCGCCGTCGGGATCCGACGGCTCCTCCGGAGCCGACTCCTGAATCGAAGTGGATTCTTTTTTCGGGGGTCCCTCGGGCCCCCAATCGAACCCCATTTCCTCTGAGAAATACCAGCCCTTCTTATCCCTTTTCCTCTTGCTCATTTTTTTCCTTTCTTTTTTTGTCAAACAACAAAACACCAGCCCTACGAGAGCTGGTGTTTATATTGAAAAATATTTTGTTGGGTGGGTTTTTAAACGCAAAAATCAGCTCTCGAGATGGTCCCGATGCTGAAAAAGAAATTATTAACTTTTACACTATTTTTAATCACCTTTATATTGTAACAAATCTACACAAAAATGCAAGCACCTGTGGAAAACTTCGCTTTTGTATATATTAAAATATATACTTAAATACTAGCATACTAGTACGCTGATATATGAAAGGGCGGTTCGCGAAGCGAACCGCCCAGATGCTACCACCAGTCATCCCAAAGAGACATGGTTATCACCTCCTTTCCTTTCTGCTTCGTCAATCAGTCTTCGAACCTCGATCATATGCACTGCCGCGTCGCTGAGCCTTTTCTCCACGACAGCGACACGCACTTTTTCTAGCAGTTCCAGCACTTCTGGCGACAACTTTGTGTCACTCATTTCGGTCTCCTTTCTGGGGTCTAAAAAAGAACAAATGGCGCTTGTGCGCCATTTGGTAAATTTCTTGTTTGAAAAGTTGAGAGAAAAGAAATCAACGGAGCGGCGCAAAAGCATAAAGCTCCGCGCCCCACCAAATTCCCCTATTGGAATTATCGTTCCTGTTTCCAAATACCAGCATACTAGTATGATAGTATGGACAAAAAATAAATGCAAGGGCTATTATGGCGCACCTGTGGATAACTATATCACCATACTAGTATGCTGATATATGGCTGTTTTATTTAATGACTCTCATGGCGCGCCGGAATCCTCCCTTCTTTTTACGCATCTCGCGAGAGCCACGGGTAACGGTCGCCACACCTAAATGCAACGCTTCCGCTATGGCTTGATGGTGCTCCCCTGCTCCCAAACGTTTGACTATTTGCCAACGCACGCCGATGTTATCAAATTCTCTCGGCGTAAGTATGTCTTTAACAAATTCAGCCAAAAGCTCTTTGTCCTTGGCAATTTTATAAATCACTTCCACCACTTCTTTTTTGTACTGTTCGGAATTTTTTTTCATAGAAATTATTTATTGCCTTTCCGGTAATCCGCCAAGAATTTTTCCAAACCCGCGTCAGTCAGCGGGTGCTTGAGCAACCCCAAAATAGAAACCAGCGGGCTGGTAACGACATCCGCGCCGACGGCGGCACACTGTTCTATGTGGAGCGGGCTCCGGATGGAAGCGGCCAAAACCTGCGTTTTGAAATTATAGGTTCTGTATATTTTTATAATTTGTTCAACCAGCGCGACGCCATTCTCTCCAATATCGTCCAACCGGCCCAAGAAGGGCGAGACATAAGTCGCGCCGGCTTTGGCGGCGAGGAGCGCCTGCCCGGCGCTGAAAACCAAAGTGCAGTTGGTCTTGATGCCCTTGCTGCTCAAATATTTTATCGCCTTGACGCCGTCCTTTATCATTGGCACTTTAACCACGATATTTTTATGAAGCCGCGCCAGCTCTGCCCCTTCCCGCACCATGTTCTCAAAATCGGTGCCGATGACTTCGGCGCTGACGTCGCCATCCACGATTTTGCATATTTCCACATAGTGCTTTTTGATATTTTCCTCGCCGGTAATGCCCTCGCGGGCCATCAAACTCGGGTTGGTGGTCACTCCGTCCAAAATTCCCAAGTCATGAGCTTCTTTTATTTCCGCAATATTGGCAGTGTCTATAAAAAATTTCATGTTTAGTAAACATCCACGCCTATTTTTTCGCGGACTTCGGCCATTTTTTCCCCTGCAATCTTTTTTGCTTTTTCTCCGCCCGCTTTGAGTATGGCGAGAGCGGCGGGAATATTTTTTTCAAGCTCCTGTCTCCTCCGGCGCATCGGCGCAATAAATTTCTCCAGGTCTTCAATTAGCAGTTCCTTGAGTTCTTTGTATTTGCCCGATTTTTCTTTGTAAATTTTTTTGAGCTCCGCTTCCGGGCGCAGGAGTTTATGTATAGCCAACACGTTTTCGGGAATCCCGCTACCGGAATCGGTAACTATGCCCATAACCGCCTTCTTTATTTCCTCGTGCGTAGCGAAAAGCGGAATGGTGTTGCCGTAGCTTTTGCTCATTTTTCTGCCGTCGGTGCCGGGCACGACCGCCACTTCTTTCCGAATCAGCGGTTCCGGAATTTTAAATGTTTCGCCGTAAACTTTGTTGAATTTCATCGCAATATCGCGGCAAATTTCCACATGCTGTTTCTGATCCGCGCCAACCGGCACCAGGTCCGGACTGTAAAGCAAAATATCAGTCGCCATCAGCACCGGATAATTGAAAGTGCCGACATCAATTTCTTTATTTTTCGCTTCGGCATCTTTAAACGCGTGGGCGCGCATTAAATATGGCAGGGTGGTAATCGTGTCAAAAATCCAAGTCAATTCCGTGTGCTCCGAAATATCGCTCTGCTTGAAAATGGTAACTTTCTGGGGGTCCAAACCGATAGCCAAAAAATCCAGCAGAACGCCAATAATATTTTCCCGCATTTCTTTGGCGTTGCGGAGCGAATGCAAAGCGTGATAATCCACAATGATGATGAAACCCTCGTGCTCTGCTTGCAATTCCACGAACTGCTTCATAGCCCCGAAATAGTTGCCAATATGCGGCCGGCCGGAGGGCTGGACACCCGATACAAATACCTTTTTTGACATACTTAAATATAATATCATAATTCCCGCATTCCTGCCTGCCCCTGCCTGCCAGCAGACAGGGGCAGGCAAGTTAATAACACTTTTTGCACTAAATTACTAACTTTCGGCACTTTGTTAATTTTTAGTTCGTGCTAGAATGGCCGAATGGCCGGCAAAAATACTCGTAACCAAAGTGTGCGGATTCCGCCCCAGAGCATTCCCTCGGAACAGGCGGTTTTGGGCTCCATTATGCTCCGCAAGGAGGCCATGCATGAGGTTGAAGACTTGCTTAACGCCGATTCGTTTTATGTGGAAAAGCACAAGATGATTTTTCGGGCGATGCAGGACCTCTCCGCCAAAAACGAGCCGATAGATATGCTCTCGCTTTCCACCAAACTCTTGGAACAGAAACTTTTGGATGCCGTCGGCGGCAACCAATATCTGGCGGAGATTGTGAATGTTGTGCCCTCGTCGCTGAACGTCAAGCATTACGCCGACATCGTGCAGAAAAAATACGTTCTGCGCAGTTTGATAGAGGCGGCGGACTACGTGTCGGAGCTCGCGTTTGAGGAGGGCGACGACCATATGGACGACATCCTGGACCAGGCGGAAAAGAAAATTTTTCATGTGGTCTCCTCTCCCAAAAATCAAAAATATATCAACCTGAAGGACGCTCTGCCGGAAGCGTATGAGCGCTTGGAAAGACTCCACGAAAACAAAGGCATGCTTCGCGGACTAGCCACCGGTTTCAAGGACCTGGACACTATGCTCTCGGGCCTGCAGAAATCCGATTTAATTATAATTGCGGCCCGACCTTCCGTGGGTAAAACTACGCTGGCGCTGGACATTGCTCGCATGTCCGGAGTGTTGCACGGAAAATCGGTTCTGGTATTTTCACTGGAAATGTCTTCCCAGCAGTTGGTAGACCGGATGCTCTCCGCGGAGTCGCGGGTAAATGCTTGGAACTTGCGCACCGGCCGGCTGTCTTCCGATAGAGAATTTTCGCAACTGCGCGATTCGCTGGACAAGCTCGCCAAAGCGCAAATTTTTATAGACGACCAGCCGGGTAATTCCATCGTCCGGATGAAGGCCTTGGCTCGCCGTCTCAAAGCCGAAAAGGGATTAGACTTGGTGGTGGTAGATTATTTGCAATTGATGACCACTTCTAAAAATTACGATTCCATGGTCAATCAAGTTACCGAAATCTCCCGCTCGCTGAAATCGCTGGCCAAAGAATTGGATGTGCCGGTCTTGGCGCTGTCCCAATTGTCGCGCGCGGTGGAATCCCGCGGTGGCAAGCCTCGGCTCTCCGACCTGCGCGATTCCGGTTCCATTGAACAAGATGCGGATGTGGTCATGTTTATTCATCGCGAAGATAGGGGTAAAGAAGAATCAGAAAAAACCAACATCGCGGAAATTTTGATTGAAAAGCACCGCAACGGCCCGACTGGCAAAATTGAGCTGTATTTTGACGAGAAAACCACCACTTTCCTGAGTCTGGAGAAAAGCAACATCAGCGATTTCGCGGCGCCGAAAGTCGGCGGCGAGCTGGAAGAATTTTAGGAAGTACCCCTACCCAGCCTCCCCCTATGTAGGGGGAGGAGAAAGGAGGGGGTATAATAAATCACCGTGGATATAATCGATAAATTAACCGAAGTCTTTAAAGAATTTCCCGGCATTGGCGAGCGCCAAGCCCGGCGGTTCGTATATTTTTTAATGTCGCGGACCCCCGCTTACGCCGGCAATTTATCTTCGCTTATTTTGGAACTGAAAAAAGAAATAACGCAGTGTAAAGAATGTTTCAGATATTTTCTCCGACGCCCGAAGGGGGTCGGAGCCCCGACCGAAAGCGTCGGGGATAAAGTATGCGACATCTGCGCGAACGCGAGCACGGACTCCTCTACCCTGCTGGTGGTGGAAAAAGATTCGGATTTGGAAAGCGTCAAAAAAAGCCGGACTTATCACGGCAAATATTTTATTTTAGGCGGGCTGGTGCCTATCGTTGAAAAAAATACTAAAACTCGTGTGCGAATAGAAGAACTGAAAGAAAAAATTAAGAAAGAAGGGAAAAACGGTTTAAAAGAAATAATTCTCGCCTTCTCCATCAG
>CAZPJV010000014.1:0-14678 GCA_964586975.1 uncultured Candidatus Saccharibacteria bacterium | reverse complement strand
GAAAATAAAACCCAAGCCAGAAGAAAATTCATAAATACGCCGGCGACCAGCACTATCGCCTGCTGCCACTTTGGTTTCACAAAGAATGCTCTTGAAAAATCTTGTTCGTCGGTGCCTGCCCCGTACCGAGCTTGCTCTGGTTCGGGGTTCTCGCCGAAAATTTTAACAAAGCCGCCCAAAGGCAGGAGGTTCAGAGAATATTCCGTTTCGCCGTATTTTTTGCCGAATAATTTCGGCGGAAAGCCGAACCCGAACTCGTCCACCCGAATGCCGAATCTTTTAGCCGCAAAAAAATGCCCAAACTCGTGAGCTAACACTAAAACCAATAATATTACAACAAATATTAAGATTGACATTGGAAATTAGTCATTAGAAATTTGTCATTTTTTCCTAGCCCATCACTTCCCTCTCTTTTCGGGTAAAGTGAGCTTCTAAATTTTTATTCGCTTCGTCTACAACTTTCTGTAAATCATCTTTGCCGCGGAATTTCTCGTCTTCGGTAATTTTTCCGGATTTTTCTTGCGCCTGAATTTCATCCCAAACTCGTTCCCGTTCCCGGCGCACGACAATGCGCGCCTCTTCCAATTTTTCTTTCAGAACTTTTACCAGTTTTTCCCGCGACTCGGTGGTCAGCTGGGGAAATATCACCCGCAAGCCGGCGTCGTCTGTCGCCACCGACAAACCCAAGTTGGCGCCGACAATCGCCTTTTCCACGCTTTTAATTTGGCTCTTATCCCAGGGTGCCACTCGCAGAGTTTTCGGGTCTTCAATGGAAACCGAGGCGACATTTTTTAACGGCACCGGCGAGCCGTAGGATTCCACCTGCACGCCGTCCAAAATCATAGGCGAGGCGCGGCCGATGTTCAGCTGGCTGTATTCTTTGCCCAAAAATTCCTCCACTTTTTTGAGCTCGGCTTTTAAACTGGAAAAATTATATTGCATAGCTTTATTGTAGCAATAAATGAGGGGCAAAAACAGGTTTACTTGTTTATTGTCCGAATGCGATTGCTATACGGTAATCCGTCTTGTATCACGGGCGTGATTAAGGCGACAGATTCCATCAGATTTTTCACGGACGAGCCGGGCATGCGCAGCATCTTGCGAACTTTGAAAATATGTTCAAGCGCTCTTATGTCAAGGTTTGACCTTGACAGGGTGTATTCCAGTGAATTTAAAAAACGCAACGCTTCCGCGCGCAACGAATCGGTAACCACCGATTCTTCTTCATCCTCAAATCTCGCGATTTTTTCTTTTAAATATTCAATGCGGCGCGCGCTCGGCATGGATAAAAATTTCCCCGCTTCTGAATCTCCTGTTGAGTTTTGTTTTGTGCTAATTACATAAAATCTGGACACCAGAGTCTTAAGCAAAGAATTGGCGTCCGGGACAATTACAAAAAAATGCGTCTCCGGTATCGGTTCCTCAAAAAGTTTCAGCAAGGTGTTCTGCGCATCCAGTAGGATGGAGTTGACGGCAAGCACGAATATCTTTTTACCCACTGAAAAACTTTTCTCCGCGCCCAGCGATTTTAAATTTCGCGCATCCTCAATTTTGAACGCATCGGTTCTTATTTCAATGAGCTCGCTGTCCTTAAACGATTTTGCCAGAGCCAGAATTTCCCCGCGCATTTCAGCATATGTCCCCTCCAATAAATACGCGTGATGTAGATTATTTTTATCTATAGCTTCAAGCATTATTTTTATTTTTTACTTAAGACTGTTTTTTTATAGACGTCTAAGTGCTCCAAGGCGATGCCCGTGCCTTTAACCACGCAAAACAAGGGGTCTTCCGCAACTATGGCCTTCACGCCGGTCTTGCGATATACCAAATCCGTAAAATTGCGCAGTTGGGACGAACCGCCGGTCATAATGATGCCGTGGTCAATAATATCCGAGGCCAGTTCCGGCGGAGTTTCCTGCAAGACATCTTTGATTGCTTTCATAATTTGCTTCAGTTCCGCATCAATGGCTTTGACTATTTCGTTTGTGCCCACCTGCGCGGAACGAGGTAAGCCCTGAATAAAATCACGGCCCTTAATTGTTGCCCGTAATTCTTCTTCCAGCGGCACCGCGGCGCCAATTCGTATTTTTACTTCTTCCGCCGTGCGGTCGCCGATGGCCAAATTAAAAGTTTTCTTGATATAATCGGCGATGGCCGCATCAATCTTGTTGCCGGCGCACTTGACCGAATTGGAAGCAACAATGCCGCCGAGTGAAATCACCGCCACATCCGTCGTGCCCCCGCCGATGTCCGCAATCATATAACCCTTGGATTCGTAAATAGGGATGCCCGCACCGATGGCCGCCAGTATCGGTTCCTTGACCACATAGGCATTCTTGGCGCCGGCGCGGATGGCGGCTTCCACCACCGCCCGGCGTTCAGTGGAAGTAACGCCGGCCGGGACCGAAACCATAACATCCGGCTTAAAAAAATTCCACTTGCCCGTAGCTTTACTAATGAAATACCGCAGCATGGCTTCGGTTACCCGGTAGTCGGCGATAACGCCGTCCTTCATTGGGCAATAAGTGATAATGGACTCCGGGGTCTTGCCAATCATATCTTTGGCCTCAAAACCAATGGCCAGGATTTTGTTGTCCTGTTCCGAAACCGCCACCACCGAAGGCTCGTTTAAAACCACCCCCTTGCCCGGCACGAAAACCAGGGTGTTGGCGGTGCCTAAATCTATACCCAACTTCTTGGAAAATAATGCCACAAAATCAATATAACATATTTATGCTAGAATAAAAGCGTGAAAATTCTATCGGTCATACCTCTCAAAAAAGGCGTCCCGCGGAACGATTTAACTTATTTTACCAGTCACGAAATTCCAACGGGACATATCGTGGCGGTGCCCATTCGGAACAAAAAAACCCTGGCCTTGGTCGCTGCTTCGGTCCGGGCCGAACTTGCCAAAACTGAAGTGAAAAAAATGAGTTTCAATCTAAGAAAAGTAGCGGAGGATAAAGGACCTTCCGTGTTTGCGGATGAATTCTTGGAAGCGGTCCGGGAAACCGCCAAATATTTCGCAGTCAGCGACAGCGCCGCGCTGTCCGCCTTGATACCGAATGTTTTCGTTGAAGCCTACGACAAAATTTCCAAAATAAATTCCGAGACCGCGGGAGCTTTTGAAAATATGTTTAATAATTTGATAAGTGAAAAATTATTGTTTCAGTACCCTCTCGCCGACCGCCTATCCGTTTATAAAACTCTGGTCCGGGAATCTTTTGCGCGCGGCAAATCAATTTTCATCGTTTTGCCCACCGAGCAAGATATCACCAATTTCGGCGCCGCGCTGGCTAAGGGTGTTGAACAGTTTACTTTTTCTTTGCATAGCGGCTTGAGCGCGAAAAAAAATCTTAAATCTTTTGAAAAGCTGATGTTTTCTTCCCATCCGGCGCTTATTTTGGCCACTCCGCCGTTTCTGTCTATGCCCCTGCGAAGCGTGGGCACGATTATTTTGGAACGAGAAACGAGCAACGCTTACCGCACCATAAAAAAGCCCTACCTGGACCTGCGGATTTTTGCGGAAATCTACGCCGCCAAAATAGGCGCAAAATTTATTCTGGGCGGAGACTTGCTTCGTTTTGAAACCATTGCCCGGCAGGAACTTGAACATTTGCACACCCTGCACCCCCTGTCTTTTCGGATAGACTTTTCGGGAGAGATTGAAGTTGTGGCCAGAATAAAAAAAGAGCGCGGTTCTCCGTTTAGAATATTCTCTAAAGAAAATTTGCAGGAAATAGAACGGGCTCTGGAGCGCAAAAAAAATGTTTTTATATTTTCACTGCGTAAAGGCCTAGCCACCGAAACTGTCTGCCGAGACTGCGGGGATACTCTCTTGTGCGCCGACTGCGCCTCGCCTCTGGTGCTTTATGTTTCCAGCGCGAGGAAAAAACGAATATTCGTCTGCAACCGTTGTGAACGGGATTGGGGCACCGAGAAAACCTGCGCCCGCTGCGGCAGTTGGAACCTGACGCCGCTCGGCATCGGCACCGACACGGTTTACGAAGAAATTAAAAAAACTTTTCCCGGGGCGGCGATTTATAAGTTGGACAAAGAGTCGGCGAAATCCGCGTCTGGAGCAAAAAAAATCTGCAAAGAATTTGAATCGGAATCCGGCGCGATTCTTATCGGCACCGAAATGGCTTTTTTCTATTTGAAAAAGAAAGTCCCGTTTTCAATCATCGCCGCTTTTGAAACTCTCTGGAGCGTGCCGAGTTTCCGGATGAGCGAAAAGATATTGCAAATTGGCGTAAAAATGGCTGAAGTCACTTCGGAAAAAATATTAGTGACAACCAAAAACACCCGGGATTCCGTGATTCTCGCCATAGCGTCCGGAAATTTACTGCAATTCATCCGGGAAGAGCTGGCGGACAGGCAGAAGCTTGGCTACCCGCCGTATGCGCGGTTTATAAAAATTTCCCACTTGGGTGATAAAGAAGAAAAAGAGAAAGCCCGTAAATTCCTCTCAGAATTTTTCGAGGGATATCAGCCGGAGATTTTTTCCGGTTTCGTGGCCCGCCTCAAGGGCAAATACGCCACCAACGCGCTGATAAAAATTGACCCGAAGCGCTGGTCTCTGCCGGCTCTGTCTCTAAATTCCCAAATTGACGAAAGCCTCCACCAAAAACTCACCTCCCTGCCGCCGAATTTTGAAGTCTCGGTAGACCCGGAAGATTTGTTGTAAAGAGCAAATACGTAATCGATTACTTACCGGCGACAATCACCGTGAACTCCCCTCTTTGCTTATCGTAGTTTTTTGCAAAATACTGCAATACTTCTTCGGGCGTGCCGGTTTTGAATTCTTCGTATATTTTTGTCAGTTCGCGGGCGACGCAAACTTTTTTACCGGGACAAAATTTGACCAGCGATTCCAAGGTTTTCAAAATCCGGTGCGGGGATTCGTAAAATGCGTAAGTCCTTTTGGCCCCGGCGATTTCTTTGAATAAAGTTTCCCGGCCCTTCTTGTGCGGCAAGAATCCCAAGAAGGTGAATTCGTGCGTTGGCAATCCCGAAGCCGACAGCGCGGTTATAACTGCTGTTGCGCCAGGTATGGGTATCACTTGAGCAAGGGTAGTCCTTGCTCGGATTTGAGAAACTAAAAGAGAGCCAGGGTCGGAAATGCCCGGCGTGCCGGCGTCGGAGACAAGCGCCAAGTCTTTTCCTTCTTTTAATAATTCAAAAATTTTCTCGGTTTTAGAAAGCTTGCTTTGTCTGGAGTTTTTTCCGACGACATCGTCGGACGGGTAGCTCATAGTCGGTTTAGCAATTCCGTACTTGTCTAAAATTTTTTTAGTCTCGCGCGTGTCTTCGCATAAAATCAAATCCACGCGCTTCAGCGTCTCCAGCGCCCGGAGCGTAATGTCCCCCATATTGCCTATCGGTGTCGCCACCACAAAAAATTTACCCATACACTTATTTTTTTATTTCCTGTATTTTTTCGTCCGCCATTTGTCGGCGATTTTGACGCGGGTCAGCGAACGTTCCAATTCCGCTTCAAAGTGCTCAAAATCCACGAGTTCTTTATTTTGCATTTTCTTTTTCAACTCTTCCGTGAGCGCTTTGGCCTGCGCGATTTTTTCATCCGAAATTTCCGAAATATGTTCCGCAAAATCCGCCAGTACGGCAACTTCGGTGATACCCCGCTCGTCGGTTTTCACTTCCACAAATCCGCCGACCACCGCCATGGGCACTGGCTCGTCGTTAACATACGCTACGACATCGCCGGAGGCCAGCCCGGTGATGAGCGGTATGTGGTTCGGCAGAACGGTAATCTCACCCAAGGTGGTGGGCAAGCTGACCTGGTCTACCAATTCCTCCAGCACTAATCTTTCGGGAGTCACAATCTTAAGTTTAATTTGTTTGTTTGTCATGATTCTAACCTCACCCCTTCCCCCTCTCCTTAATTAAGGAGAGGGGTGGATGCTTTAAGCAGACGGGGTAAGGTTAAAGCGAACCTCGCATATAGAATTCCCCTTCCGATTTGCTGTCGTGTTTGCCGTCCAGAATTTCTTTGAAGGAACGGATGGTTTCTGGCAACGGCACGTATTGCCCCTTGCTTCCGGTAAACTGCTCCGCCACGAAAAACGGCTGGGAAAGAAATTTTTGGATTTTGCGGGCGCGCGCCACCAACTCCTTGTCGGCGTCGGATAATTCTTCCATACCAAGAATGGCAATGATGTCCTGTAGGTCTTTATAGCGCTGCAGCACTCTCTGCACTTCGCGGGCGACTGCATAATGTTCTTTACCCACGATGTTCGGGTCCAGAATGGTGGATGAAGAATCCAGCGGGTCCACCGCCGGATAAATTCCGATTTCGGAAAGCGAACGGTTGAGCACTACCGTGGAATCCAAATGCGCGAAGGTCGTCGCCGGCGCCGGGTCGGTCAGGTCATCCGCTGGCACATAAACAGCCTGCACGGAAGTTACCGAGCCTTTATCGGTGGAAGTGATGCGCTCCTGCAGGATGCCCATTTCCGTTGCCAGAGTCGGCTGATAACCCACCGCGGACGGTATGCGCCCGAGAAGCGCGGACACTTCCGAACCCGCTTGCGTAAAGCGGAAAATATTGTCAATAAAAAGCAATACATCCTTGCCTTCGGCATCACGGAAATGCTCCGCCATAGTCAGACCCGAAAGCGCCACTCGCAAGCGCGCGCCCGGCGGTTCGTTCATCTGCCCGAAAACCATCGCTACCTTATCTATGACTCCGGATTGTTTCATTTCGTGATATAAATCGTTGCCCTCGCGGGTGCGCTCGCCGACTCCGGCGAAAACGGAATACCCGCCGTGCTTGGAAGCGATGTTATGAATGAGCTCCTGGATGACCACGGTCTTACCGACACCCGCGCCGCCGAAGAGGCCGACTTTGCCGCCTTTAAGCACCGGACAAATCAAGTCAATCACTTTGATGCCGGTTTCCAAGATTTCAACTTTAGTCGCCTGCTTGGTATATTCCGGCGCCGGGCGGTGAATCGGCAAACGCAGACCCCCACCTTTTTCCTCCCCCTTGGCAAGGGGGAGGTGGCCTGTGGCCAGAGGGGGTAAATCGTCGATTGTTTCCCCCAGAACATTAAACAAGCGCCCGAGCGTTGTCGGGCCGACCGGTACGGCAATCGGCGCGCCGGTAGAAACGACCTTCATCCCGCGCGCGAGACCATCGGTAGAATCCATCGCCACCGTTCGGACCATGCCGCCGCCTAGGTGTTGTTCGGTCTCCAGCACTAATTTCTTACTATTGTTTTCCACTTCCAGCGCTGAATAAATTTCCGGCAGATTGCCTCCGAAGTCCACATCTACGACCGCTCCGATAATTCTTTTGATTGTTCCCGTTGTTTGCATAACTATTTATATCATGATTTAAATAATGATAATAATTAATTCACACTCACCATACCGGCGCTGATTTCGGAAATTTCCCGGGTAATGTTCGCCTGGCGGGCCTTGTTGAACACCAGCGTCAGGTCATCAATCATTTCTCCGGAGGCCTCGGTCGCGTTTTTCATCGCCAGCATCCGAGAGGACTGCTCGGAGGCGTTGGACTCCAGGGCCATTTGGTAAATCTGCATCAGGGTTATTTTCTCCGCTAAGGATGTCAGCAGGGTTTCAAAATCGCCCTCGTACAAATATTCGGCGGGTTTTTTTTCTTTTCTTAAAATTTCCTCGCCCTGCCCCGCGCCGCCGAGGTCTTCCAAAAGTTCCGCCAAGCTCTCGCGGGAAACCGGCAAGAGCTGCTTGATATTCGGTTTTTGCAAAAGCGGCGAATGAAAATCGGTATAAGCCACCACTACTTTGTCATACTTGCCGGTGCTGAATTCCTGGAGCGCCATTTTTGAAACAGGCAAAATCTCGCGGAGCGATATTTTATCCAAAAGTTCCGGGAAACTGGCGATGATATTTTGCTCCACCCGTCGCATCGCGGCATCGCCTTTTTTGCCGATAGAAATAAAGTCGAAAATCGCTTTGTCGCCGTTTATTTTTAAAAGCGTTAAGGCCTTTTTGATTATCTGCGCGTTGTAGGCGCCGCAAAGGCCGCGGTTGGAAGTTAGGAGCACGATTAAAATCCGGTTCCCCGCGTTTTTCTGTTCCCGCTCGGCAAAAAGCGGGTGTGAGCTTTGGGGATGAGTTTCCGCGATGGATGTCAATATATCCCAGGAATAGCCGGCGTAGAGGCGCGAAGCGAGCGCGGCGGCGACCGCGCGTTTCATCTTGGAAGCCGCCACCAATTCCATCGCCTTGGTTATTTTCTTGGTGTTCTTGATGCTTCTGATTCGCCTTTTAATTTCTTTGGTGCCCGCCATCCCATTATAAATTTTAACTAATAATTTTTATCTTTTACTTCCCGTTCGCTGAATTTATAACGGGACAAGTAAAATTATTTTGCTAAAAAATTGCTTGTAAATTCGGCTATCGCTTTTTTAAGCTCCGCTTCGCCTTTATCGGTCCACATATTTTTCTCCGCGATTTCTTTGTAAAACGTTTTGGCGTTGCGTTCGGTGTAGCTGACCAACCCTTCTTCAAACTCTTTTATTTTTGCCACCGGCACATCGTCCATCAGCCCCTGGGTCAGCGCGTAAAGCGTCGCCACCTGGCGCTCCATTTTTACCGGAGCATACTGCGGCTGTTTCAAAACTTCCACCGCCCGCTTGCCGCGCTCCAGTTGGCGCTTGGTATTTTCGTCCAAGTCCGAGCCGAATTGGGCGAAAGCTTCCAGTTCGCGGTATTGCGCCAGGTCCAGTTTCAGCGTGCCGGCAACTTTTTTCATAGCCTTGATTTGGGCGCTGGAACCCACCCGGGACACCGAGGAGCCGACGTTGACCGCCGGACGAATGCCTTTATAAAAAAGGTCGGTCTCCAGGAAAATCTGCCCGTCGGTGATGGAAATAACGTTGGTTGGAATATAAGCGGTAATATCGCCGGCCTGGGTTTCAATAATCGGCAAAGCGGTAATGGAGCCGCCGCCGTATTTTTCATTGCGCTTGCAGGCGCGTTCCAAAAGGCGGGAGTGCAGATAAAACACGTCGCCCGGAAACGCTTCCCGGCCCGGCGGACGGCGGAGCAAGAGCGAAATTTCCCGGTAAGCCACCGCGTGCTTGGACAAATCATCATAGACTATGAGCACGTCTTTACCCTGGTCCAAAAAATATTCGGCGATGGCCACTCCGGCATAGGGCGCGATATAAGCCAGCGGCGCGGGCTCGGACGCGCCGGCGGACACAATCACCGTGTAATCCATCGCCCCGCCTTCCGCCAAGCGCTTTTCAATTTTTCTCAATTTGGAATCTTTCTGGCCGATGGACACGTAAACGCAAATCATATTCTGCCCTTTTTGGTTTAAAATAGCGTCAATCGCCAAGGCGGTTTTGCCGGTCTGCCGGTCGCCGATGATAAGTTCGCGCTGGCCCCGCCCGATGGGAATAATTGCGTCAATGACCTTGATGCCGGTGGCCACCGGCTTATCCACCGATTGGCGGGTAACCACGCCCGGAGCGATTTTTTCAATCGGGTAAGTTTTATTACTCTTGATTGCTCCTTTACCGTCCACCGGCGCGCCGACGGCGTTGACCACCCGGCCCAAAATGGCGTCCGAGACCGGAATTTCCAAAATTTTCCCGGTGGCTTTGACCTCGTCGCCTTCTTTAATTTTTGAAAAATCTCCGAAGATGATAACGCCCACCAAATCTTCTTCCAAGTTGAGCGCCACGCCCACGGTGCCGTCCGGAAAAGCTACCATTTCGGAAGATTTAATGTCCGCTAGTCCGGAAACCTTGGCGATGCCGTCAAAAACCTCCAGCACTTTTCCAACTTTTTCTACTTTTATCTGTGCGGTAAAATTTTCTATCTCTTTTTTTAAATTTTCTACGATTTGATTAACGCTCATTACTCTTTAATTAAATACTCTCGTAATTGTTTAATTTTGTGTTTGGCCGATAAATCCACCACTTCATCCCCGATTGTCAGCCTGAAACCGTCCAATAAATTCTCGTCAATACTTTCGTCCCAAAATATTTTTTCCGCGCCGTAACGCCGTTGGAGCGCCGCCGCCAGTTCATGTTTTTTGTTTTCGCCCAATTTCTTGGCGCTGGAAACTTTAACCCGGAGCCTGTTTTCCTCGGTATCAATGATTCTGGCCAGAGCTGCCAGTATGTTTTCCGATTTGGCGAGCAGTTTTTTCCTGGCCAAAAATCTGGCGGTGTTTTTAAAAACCGGCGCCTGCTCGGCGTGGCTTTTGTCCTTGACGGCTTCATAGACGGCGCGGGCTATGTGGTTGGTTGAAATCGTAGTCATCCTAATTTGCTTAAATCCTGCTTTTCTTTAATTATTTTTTCCGTGGCCAGCATGGCCAGCGATATAATTTCGCTTTTGGCCTCATTAACCACTTTTATCTTTTCAGCTGCCAACGCCTGCCGGCCGCTTGCTATTGTCTTGGCCGCTTCCAACTGCGCTGATTCCAGCATTTCTTTCTTCTTATCTTCCGCTTCTTTTTTGCCGGCGGCGAAAATTTTGTCAGCCTCGGCTTTGGCCTTCAAAATGGCGGCATCATATTCGGCGCGAGTTTTTTCCAGCAGTCCCGCATTTTCTTTCGCGTCGCTGACGCCCCGAGCGATTTTTTCGCTCCGTTCCGCCATCAGTTTCGCCAGAGGTTTCAGCGCGAAAACATACAGGACCGCGAAGACAATGCCGAAATTAATCGCCTGGGCGACAATAATTTTCCAATCAATGTGGAATGTGGAAATGATTGACTCCATTTACTTGCCTAAATTGAAAACGCGATAACCAGCGCGTAAATCGCGATGGCTTCGGCGAAAGCGCAGGCCAGCAACATCGGCACCAAAATCTTACCGGCAGCTTCCGGATTGCGCCCAATAGACTCCATAGCTTTAGCGCCGATCATGCCAATGGCTATAGCCGGACCAATGGCGCCAATCGCCATCACCAACGCCTTCCCCCAAAATTCTAAATTCTCCATAAAAACTTTTTTAATTGGTTAATAATTTTATCCGCCCTGGGCGGAAATTTCGACTTATTTGTAATATTAATGCGCTGCTTGTAATTGCTCTCTGTGTGCCTCTTCGTGCTCCCCGTGGTCGCTGGCCGCGATTGTAAAGTAAACCACGGTCAGAATGGAGAAAATCAGCGCCTGAATGAGCCCCACCAAAAGTTCCAAAAACATGAACGGAATCGGCACCAGGTAAGCCACCAAGGCCGCCATGGAAACCAACAGCACTTCTCCCGCAAAAACATTGCCGAACAGACGGAAAGAAAGCGAGGCCACTTTGGCGAATTCTCCGACTATTTCTATCAGGCCGACAAAGAACGTGATGGGCGCCACCAGGATAATCGTGGGCTCGCGGCGGATTTTTTTAAAAATTCCCCCGAGCGCTTTAAGATTAACATATTTATTGAAAGTTTTCCATAAGCCGACGGAAAAAACGCCGAACAGGTTTGCCCCTAGCACCGCCATAACGGCAAAGGCCAGAGTGGTATTCAGGTCGGCGGTGCCGCCCCGCAGGAGCGGAATAAAAGCCAGGCCGTGCTCGCCGGTTTCAATAATTCCCAAGCCACCCAAGGGCAAAAGGCCCAGCCAGTTGTTCACTAAGATAAGAAAGAAAACCGAAATAGCGAACGGAAAAATTTTCAGGGACAGGGCGCGGTTGTTGGTAACTTGGTCGCACAGCGAGAGCGCGCTTTCCACCGCGAGCTCAAAAGTAGTCTGGAGCTTCCCGGGAATTTCCCGCAGGCCTTTGCGCAAGAAAACCGCCAGCACAACAATTATGGCCACGGCTAGCCAACTGGTCAGCAAGGCGTTGGTAATCGTAAAATTTTCATTATGAAAAATAGGTTCGGCGAATAAAGTAATTTCCTGAGATATTTCTGGCATAAATTCATTTTTTACATTACTCGTTTCCATTTCTTTCTTTTTTTTGCAATTTTTTCATATAATCTCGCACAACTTTGAATATTCCGTAACCGGTCACTAAAAATCCAAAACCAGCCAAAACAAAAAACATAACCGGCTCGGTGCCAAAACGCTGATCCAAGAATTTTCCCAAAACCAGCGCGCCGACAATCGGCACGATAATCCAAGCGGACACATCGCCCACCAATCTCACCCCCGGCGCCCACCAGGGGCCTTGGGTTGAATTTTTCTTGTATTCTTCCACGAAAACAAAGCCGTTTCGGCTTTAAAGTATTATAAATTAAAGCCAGAAAGTATGCAAACTTCTAAACACAGATCAGACATTCGCAGGGTTTTTTGTTGAGAATTGTTTTTTGTTCTTTTGCCGTGTTAATGAAAACTCGCTGGCTACCGGAACCGGTAGCCAGACGCTTTTCCAGCGGAGTATGGTGTTGATATCCTCGACGAGTAAATTCTTTTACTAGCGCTTCGTGTCGCAAATATAACGCTTTTTGTTTACCAAACCAACGTAAAGTTTCCGGATGACGAGAATACCCGCCCTGACCTTTATATCTAGTTAAAATATTCCAGAGACCGTGAAGCTCCCTGTGCTCGGCGAGCAAGTGCTTTCGGCATAGATGTCTCGAGTGAATATCCCATACGCGCATATTATTAATAATTAAGATAAGTGATGGTTAATTGTAAACCGGTCGCAAAGATGACCCAAAGAAGATAAGGAATATTAGCATAAACGACCCAGCGGAGTTTTGATGATGCATGCCAGATGACATAGAGCGCCCAAATGAGGGTGCCGAGGACGAGGACAATATCAATCGCCGCCAAAAGATTATTTTCCAAGCCAAATTGAATTGGCGTAAAAGCAAAATTAAAAATGAGATTGAGAAAAAAAGGTAAGGCCACCATCATTGGAATCTGTTTAGTGAATGCTTTGTAAAACACCGTGCCGAAAGAGACAGCAATAATCGCATACAAAACCGCCCACACCGGCCCAAATACCCAACTTGGCGGAGCCCATGAAGGTTTCAATAATTCTATATATTGTATTGATTCGTTCATACTTTTATTTTAGCATAAACGTACACTTTAAGACAAAACTATTCTGGTATTCTTGAGAATACCAGAATGTTAGAATTTTCGGATAAAGTCGCAGAACATTTTGCCATAGGGTGATACTCGATGCTCTACTCTGTTGCCCATGTAATTTTTATTTAGTAATCCTGCCTGAACCAGTCGGCGAGTATGTTCAGAAATCGTTTTGAAGTTGCAGTTTAGATTTTCGGAAATACCTTCCACCGAAATCCCCGGGCTTTTGAGCGCAAGCAGGAGTATTGAAATTCTACGGTGATTGGCGGCACCTTTAAAATATCTTTCCAGTTGTCTAGACGTTTTTATTTTATTTGTTTTCATATATCCATTATACACTATTCTGGTATTCTTGAGAATATTGGAATAGATTGAAATGAATTTCACTAGGCCGACAAGGTCATTCTGGCGGGTTCCGGCGAGGGTGTGGGGGTTATGACTTTTTGCGAATTTTATTTAGTCTATTGTATTTTCTTCAACCACTTATCAAAAATAACCTTTGATTGAGCTAGGTGATCAGCTTCTTTGAATGTATGCGGTGCTCCCGGGATGATGTTCATTTCTTTTTGACCCGGAATAAGATCGTAAAGAACTTTTTGATTACCAGAACTGCATGATTTGTCATTTTCTCCTACAATAAACAATACAGGCATAGTTAGCTCTGAAGCATTAGGTCGCAAATCATGTTTTAATCTTTCTTCCATGTGAGACCAAGGTAATTGAAATTCTGTGCCGGGCTTAGATGAGCTAAATCTTTTTTGCCATCCTGTTTCTTTCCATTTTTTCAATTTTTCACTATCTTCCATTTCTGCGGCCTTATAGCTAAGTTCGCCTGCAACAACTAAAGCGTAAGGGAATACAGCTTTCACTTCTTTTGGAAAATCTTCTGCATATCTAGCTACAGCATATCCACCTATACTATGTCCTGCCAAAATAAATGGCTCTTTATACCAATCCTGAGTTTTTGCCCAAGAAATCACATCGACAAGATCTTCGTAATGATTCTGCATCGTGGCATTTTCATATTTACCGCTACTTTCACCAATAGAATTAGTCGCATTAAAATTCACTACTGTGTAATTATTTTCTAGAAGTGTATCAACTAAAACCATTATGTGTGGTTGCTCCTTGAAGCCACCAAGTCCATGCAAAGTAAAAGCTAACCCTTTTGGATTTTTAGGGATAGAAACAATCCCAATAATTTCTAAACCCCTTCTATTTTTAATTGAAAACTTTTTCATAACTTTATTTTAGCATATCCGCACTTTAAAGAAACTATTCTGGTATTCTTGCCTGCCCGCCTCTGGAGGGAGAATATTGGAATAGAGAATACGTCCGCCTGCAACGCTTGGGCCTGCCCGAATCGCTACGCGAATCGTTGTGGGCGGGCGTAAGCACTGCGGGCAGGTATTTGAATAATTCAAACCTTAATTCATCCTTACAAACTCCAGTTTGTGGGGGTGTGAGTTGGAGGGAGTGGAGATACATATTTGAATACATATTTGAATACGTATGGGAATTATAATTCCTGCTGGGGGTTCTAAAATTCAATCTTCAGTAAGAATCGTTGTTGCTGAAGACCCTTTCTGCTACTACATGTAGACATTTACATTCGCGTCCACATAGTTGTCGTAAATGTGGAAGTACACTTTTTGCGAACGGTCTTCGCAATCTT
>CAZPJV010000013.1:6010-15697 GCA_964586975.1 uncultured Candidatus Saccharibacteria bacterium | reverse complement strand
CGGCTGGCGAGCCCGCGTAGCGGGCGAGCCAATCACTTCATTTCCTAACTGGCGGTGTCTGTTTGAAAATATCCGAACGGAACTGGCTGGGCTCGGCGGGCGGAATTCCCCCCACACCCCCCTTCCGCCCGCCTCGCCTTGAACCGGAGCGGAAAGGCAAACTGCCAAAGAACCTGTCAAAAATGTCGGCTCGAACTTTATGAAGGCCAAAAGCGGGCTTTTCTTGAATAAAATCAAAAAATTAGTTATCATAGTCTTACAGATAAAAGTATAACATATTTTTATACTATCAAAATTTGGATACTATGGCAACAATCGGTGAAAACATCAAAAGACTAAGAACAAAACAGGGGTTGAGCCAAGATGACTTGGCGCGCAAAGCCGAGCTTAAATACTCTACCCTCGCTAAGATTGAGGGCGATTTCGTAACCAAGCCGGGCGTTCAGATGATTGCCAAAATCGCTAAAGCACTCGGTGTTTCTATGGAAGATTTATTAAAATAATTATGGACTTTAAATTTCAAAGAAAACGGCTAAATGAAATTCCCGAAAGTAAAATTTTGGAGGAGCTTGAAAAAGCGGCCAAACATTTCAACTACATAGAATTTGCCTGGAGAGATTTTGATAAGTTTGCTGGTATTAGTGCTAATACTGTCAAAACCCATTTTGGCAACTGGAAAAGTGGTTTGGCCGCCCTCAAGAGGCACCTACAATCAAAAGGATTAGATTTATCTCCTCGTCCTCACGCACCCAATCGAGTACATTCGGACAAAGAACTTTTTAATGAGATGGAGCGCATTTGGCAAAAAGTTGGACAACGGCCATCTCGTACAGAATGGGAAATGTCCGAGCCAAAAATCGCCTATAACACCTACAAACAACGTTTCGGTGGCTGGACTAATGCTTGCACGAAGTTTATTGAATATAAAATGGGTGGCGATATTTTGGCAGATGATTTTGTTTTACCAGATCAAGAAGAACAAAAAACGCAACAAGAAAATAAGGTTGAGTATAAAAAAGAGAATTCAAGAAATGTTTCGCTTAGCCTTCGCTTAGAAGTTTTGAGTAGAGATAAATTTCGTTGCGTCTTTTGTGGGAAAAGCCCAGCTACCGACATAGGAACTAAATTACACATTGACCATATTATGCCTTTTGCTAATGGCGGAAAAAGCATTTTGGAAAATCTTCAGACGCTTTGCGAAGAATGCAACCTCGGCAAAAGCAATAGAAAAGTAATCAATATGGTCAAATAGATATGGCAAACCATCTTCAAGAAATAAAAAAATCTGTATCGTTTATTTTCATCCCAGAAGGAACGGACAAATTTAAGCCGAATGGAACTGGCTTTTTTGTTGGAGTAAAACATGCTGATACTGAAAATACATTTAGCGTTTACTTCGTAACTGCAAAACATGTTTTAAAAGACAAAGACGGTAATTATCTTCCCGAAATTGTTTTGAGGCTCAACAAAAAAGAGGGTGATTCACAGCTAATCAAATTTACCCTAAATGACATCAAAATTTTTGAGCATACCGACAAAGATGTTGATATTGCTTTGTTCAATTGTCTACCCGATCAGAATGTCTACGATTTTAAATTTATTCCTGATAACTTAATAGCGAGTAAAGAAGTAATTACAACAAATGAAATCGCAGAAGGTGATGAAGTATTTTTTGCTGGTTTATTCACTTCTCATATCGGGCAGAAAAAGAACCAACCAATAATTAGGTTTGGTAAAGTCGCTTTAATATCGGATGAGAAGATTGAGTGGAAGGAAAAAGATAAACCAGCAAAATTCATGGATTTGCTTTTGCTTGAGTGTCAGTCATTTGGTGGAAACAGCGGCTCTCCTGTATTTTATCAACTAAATCCATTGAGAAAGCCGGGTCAAATAAGTATGGGTGGACCGATTGTATTTCTCGCTGGAATAATGACGGGAAGTTTTTTACATGGGAATCAAATACAAATTACAGATACGGTCGCAAATTTGGTATCTTTGCAAAATGTTGGAATAGCCGCAGTTACTCCTGCTGATAAACTTCATGAAATACTATTTTCGGACGAAATGGTAAAATTAAGAAAAGGCGAGCAGAAGAATGTGCCGCCAAGCTCGGCTCTGCCGAGCGAGCCAGCAAAAGCTGGCTAGAAAAACTTGAAATCGTCCTTTCCGCTCCGGTTCAAGGCGAGGCGGGCGGAAGGGGGGTGTGGGGGGAATTCCGCCCGCCGAGCCCAGCCAGTTCCGTTCGGATATTTTCAAACAGACACCGCCTCTATAGATTTATTTAGCGTTGAGATACAAATAAATATCTTCCAGCGCGCGGACGGCGTCGCCGGCGGCGATGTTGTTCTGGTGGTAAAGGACGTTGGTGGCGTCGCCAGCGGCCCAGATGCCGGGCACTTCCGTTTTTTGATTCCAGGCGTCTATTTTTATTCGGCCTAATTCATCCAAGGGCACGAGTCCTTTGACAAAATCCGTGTTGGGGATTTGCCCGATTTCCATAAAAATTCCGGCGACCTTCAGTTCTTTCTGCGCGCCGGTAATTTTATCTTTATAAATTATACCGTCCACAAATTTATCGCCGGTGACCTCCAAAATCTCCGCGTTTTTAACCACTCTCATTTTCGGATTTTTTAAAACTTTTTCCACGGTCACTTCGTCCGCCTTAAAACTTTCTCCGCGCACCAGCAGGGTGACCGATTTGCAATACGCCAGTAGCTGGGCCGCGGTTTCAAAGCCGGCGTTGCCGCCGCCCACTACCGCCACATCCATATCCGCGAAGAGCGGGCCGTCGCAGGAAGCGCAGTAAGTCAGGCCCTTGTGCTCTAGACGGTCCGCGCCCTTGGCCACCAGCTTGCGCCGGCTACTGCCGCTGGCGATTAGAATGGTTTTTGTTTCAAAACCTTCACCCGCCTCCGTGACGACTAGAAATCCCGAACCCTTTTTTTCCACCGTCTTGGCCTTTTCGCCTTCCTTGACCGCCAAACTGTCGCCGGCGCTGGCCCGGACATGCTTTTTGAAATTTTCCGCGAGTTCGTTGCCAGAGAGGGCAGTGGTACCAATCCAGTTGTAAATTTGCTCGGACACGACTGATTGCCCGCCCCACTCGGCGGTCAAAAAAAGCGTCTGCAAACGCTTGCGGGCGGCGTAGACGGCGGCGGCGGCCCCGGCGGGTCCGCCGCCGATAATTATCAAATCATAGGTCATAGAACATATTATATCATAAAAATATCTGCGGAGTCAGCACGAAAATTTTCTGCCGAAAATTTTCTCTGTCCGGCGCCGTCGCGCCTCCCAAGGCTTCCCTCGCAAATATTTTTATTTCTTCCTGCGCAAAAACGCCGGCACGGCGCTCCACTCGCTGTCGTCGTCTTCAATGACTGTATCCTCCTTGGGCTCTTTCTTGTCCGCTTTTCGGGTGAATTCGTTTGAACCGGCGGCGCCGAAGATGGTGTTGCTGATTTCCTTTTTAGCTTGGGCCGCGTTCTCTTCCTTGAGGGGCACGCCGCCGCCCAGCCCAAAGAGGCTCTTGCGGGGCGTATCGGTCGGGAAACTGGTGGCGATGACCGTTACCTTAATTTCGCCCTTTTTTAATTTTTCGTCGTGAATGGTGCCGAAGATGACCTTGGCGTCTTTGTCAATGGACTCGGTAATAATCTTGGCCGCTTCCTGGATTTCGCTGATAGTCAATTCGTCTTCGCCGCCGGAAATCGCGAACAGCACGCCCTTGGCGCCATGGATGGAAACCTCCAAGAGCGGGGAATTGATGGCGGCTAGGGCCGCTTTCTCCGCGCGCTTCTCGCCGGAAGCCGAGCCGATGCCCATCAGAGCGCTGCCGGCGTTTTGCATTACCGCTTTGATGTCGGCGAAGTCCACATTGATAACGCCCGGCGTGGTGATAAGGTCGGCGATGCCTTCCACCGCCTGGCGCAGGATATCGTCGCACTTTTTGAAGGCTTCTTTGAAATTAATATTTTTCTCCGCGAGTTGCAGCAGCTTATCGTTCGGGATGATGATAATCGCGTCCACTTCCTTGGCCAGCTCTTCAATGCCTTTCTCCGCAATTTTCATTCTCTGGGTGCCTTCAAAGAAAAACGGCTTGGTGGTAACAGCCACGGTCAGGATGCCCTGCTCCCGCGCCGCGCGCGCGACAATGGGAGCCGCACCGGTGCCGGTGCCGCCGCCCTCGCCGCAGGCGAGGAAAATCATGTCCGCGCCCTTGACTACATCCTGAATCTCGGATTTGTTTTCTTCCGCGGCTTTCTTGCCAATCTCGGGGTCCATACCGGCGCCCAAGCCCTTAGTCAGATTCTTGCCGATGTGGATTTTTTTCTCCGCCTGCGACTGATGCAAGTCCTGGGTGTCGGTGTTCATGGCGATGAAAGTCACGCCCCGGACCTTGGAATTTATCATGTGGTTTACCGCATTTTTCCCGGAACCGCCGATGCCGACGACCATAATGCGGGCAAAACTCTCAATAGCTTGGTTTACTTTTGGCATAAAAATTAATTTTCTATAAAGTTGGCTAATATGCAGACATACTATCACTAAGACGGAAAAAAGCAACTTATGGCATAAGTTGTTTCAAGCCGCCCTTGACGGCGTTCTTGAGGTCGCGCAGGAGGCTTGCCAGCGTGCCGGCCGAGAAGCTCGGACCCGATTTTCCGGAAAACAGAAGGCCGAGCGCGGGGAACCAAGCGGAGTCGCGGAGCTTGGTCTTGGTGCTGCCCCAGATTTCGGTCGCGCCCAGAGCGGAGGGCAACTTGAGCATTTCTCTGGAGAGTTCCAAAAGCCCGGGAGTGGCGGCGCCGCCGCCGACGAAGACCACGCCCGCCGGCAGGAGCTCGGAGCGCTTTATTTTTTTTAAATGATTGTCAATAGATTCAAAAATGTCGCACAGGCGCGCCTCGATAATTTCGTCCAATTTTTTCTTTGGAAATTCTTCATCCGCAGTTCCCCGTTTCAGGCTTTCTGCCTGCTCCAGCGGAATTTTAAGGCCGAGCGCGATGTCATTGGTAATGTCGGAGGAACCGATGGCGAAGGAATGCAGGGATACCAGTTCTCCATTTTCAAAAACCGACACCGAAGACTTCTCCGCGCCGATATCCACCAGAGCCACCCCGACAATTTTCTGCTTCTCGGCCAGGCATAGGCCCTCGGCGGCTACGGGCGAAGCCACCACGCCGATGGTCTCAATACCGGCTTCCGCCATGGCGGACAGCAAATCCTCCAAATGCACCATGGAATACGTGATAAAAATAGCTTTGACCTCAAGTTTGGTGCCGCGCAGGCCCAAGGGCCGCCCTTGCACTTCCTTGCTGTCCAAGCGGTAGGCAACGGGATGGACATGGATAATTTTTTTATTGCTCAGGCTGAGATTATCCTCGGCGTCTTCCAAAGCTTTGCTGATATCCAGACCGGTGACTTCGCCGTCAGCTTTGGAAATTATTACCGAACCCGAGCTGGTCTCGCCCCGCAGGGTCATGCCCGAGAGCGCCAGGAAAGCGCGCTTTATCTTTGCATTCGCGGATTTTTCCGCTTGAGCCACCGCATTTTTGAGCGCAGCGATGACCTGTGCCGGATTGACTACGTAGCCGTGCCGCAGGCCGAAAGTGGGCGCGGAGCCGACGCCGATAATTTTAGGATTTTTTTCTCCCTTGATGAATTCTCCGACCACGACTCGCGTTTCGAAGGAGCCTAGGTCTATTCCCACCGAAATATTTTTTATCATATCCAGCTTCCGCTCTCTCCATTCTACTACTATGCTTCTCGCCTTTCAAATGCAAGCAACCGTGGATAAACAAGAAACCGAGACTGTAGTCGCCGCGCGCGGCGGGACAGAGCACAATTTCACCGGAATTTTTGCTCAACGGAAAAGACAGCACGTCGGCCGGCTCGTTTTTTTTCCGGTATTTTTTGTTCAGTTCGCGGGATTTTTGCAAGGAAACGCAAGCCACCGACAAATCGTAGTCCCGCCCCAGAATTTCGTTTTTGATTTTAGAAACAAGGAGTTTGGAAATTCCCCGCATTTTTATTTGGCAATAATCTTGCCGAGCTTCTTGAGTTTTTCTATTTCCAATCGCCGCCCGATTCTCCGCAGCGCGCTTTTTTTGACTTTGATTCTGGATTCCTTTCGTTCGTTATAGCGGGAACCCTTAACCCGGCGGATGATGCCGGATTCCTGCACCCGGCGCGAAAAGCGGCGCAGGACGCTGGCGTTGTTCTCGTTCGGATTTTTTCTGACCTCAATTACCGTTTTAGCCATGAGTTTCAGATTATCACACCATGGACTTTTTTGCAAAACTGCGCTATTATTAGCCACATGAATCCCGTTAGAAATTTTCTCAACGGGGTTTAATCTTTTAATATGAATAAAACGGCAAATTACATTACCGCAGAAAAAAGAAAAGCTCTCGCAGAAGAGCTCCAAGACCTTAGAGGTCCCAAGCGCAAAGAAATACTTGATGCGCTCGCCTACGCCAAATCCTTGGGCGATCTTTCCGAGAATGCGGAATATCACAATGCGCGCGAAGAGCAAGGCAAACTCGAGGGCCGGATTAAGCGGATCGAGGAAATCCTGGAAACTTCCGAAACAGTCCGGGGTGGCGGGGGAGACATAGTTGAAATAGGTTCCAAAGTAATTGTGCAAAAAGAGAGCACCAAGGAAGAGAAAAAATATGTTATAGTGGGTTCACCGGAGGCGGATATGGCCAAGGGCAAAATTTCCAACCATTCGCCCATCGGCCGCGCGCTTTTCGGCAAAAAGAAAGGCGACAAAGTTTCCTTTGATGCCCCCAAGGGCGCGGTGCATTATAAAATTATTGACGTTTCCTAGCCGAAGGCTAGCAAGTTAAATGTCTTCAATTGACGAAATTAGGGAGATGAGAATAAAAAAACTGAAACTTTTAGAAAAAAAGGGTGTTAACCCGTACCCGGCGGATTCCAAAAGAGAACTCCCGCTGGCGGAGGCGGCGGAGAATTTTGAAAATTTGGAAAAAGAGCAATCTCTCAAATGGATTGCCGGCCGGGTGATGTCCATTCGCGGCCAGGGGGCGATTATTTTTGTCACCCTGAACGATGGCACTGGTTTTTTTCAGGGCTTACTTAAAAAAGATGTGCTCGGCGAAGGCAAATTAAATTTCTGGAGCGAGGTTGTAGACATCGGCGACTTTGTGGAACTGCAAGGAACTTTTTTCAAAACCAATCGCGGTGAAAAAACTTTAGAAGCAAAAGATTGGAGGATGCTTTCCAAAAGTTTGCGACCCCTGCCGGAAAAATGGCACGGCTTGCAAGATACCGAAGAGCGCTACCGCAAGCGCTATCTGGATATCCTGATGAATCCGGAACTGAAAGAACTTTTCAAAAAGAAGGCGAAGTTTTGGGACGCCACCCGGAATTTTTTGAAAAAAGAAGGATTTCTGGAAGTGGAAACGCCCACAATTGAAATTACGACCGGCGGCGCGGAGGCCAAACCCTTCCGGACTCACCACAACGATTTTGACCTGGATGTTTTTATGCGCATCTCCGTCGGCGAACTTTGGCAGAAGCGTTTGCTGGCAGCGGGCTTCCCGCGCGTTTTTGAAATCGGCCGCATCTATCGCAATGAGGGTTCCAGTCCGGAGCATCTGCAGGAGTTCACTAATTTGGAGTTTTACGCCGGCTATATGGATTACCGGCAGGGCATGGATTTTACGGAGCGAATGATTAAAGAAGTCGCTCAAGAAACTTTCGGCACTTTGGAATTTGAAACCCGCGGCCAAAAAATTAATCTTTCGTCCAAATGGCAACGCATAACCTACGCGGACACGATTAAAAAAATTACGGGCATTGATGTGCTGTCGGCCACCGAGAAAGTGATGATAAAAAAACTGGACGCGCTTAAAGTTAAATACGAGGGCGACAATAAAGAGCGCCTGATGGATTCTCTCTGGAAATATTGCCGCAAGCAAATCGCGGGTCCGGCGTGGCTTATTGATGTTCCTAAACTGGTGTCGCCGCTGTCCAAAGCCAAGCCGGAAAATCCGCTTCTGACCGAGCGGGTCCAGCTACTGCTTGCCGGCGCGGAAATGACCAACGGTTTTTCGGAGTTAAACGACCCGATAGACCAGCAAGAACGTTTTGCCGCGCAGAAAAAACTGATTGAAGCCGGCGACGAAGAGGCTATGATGCCGGACGATGAATTTGTGGAAATGCTGGAATACGGCATGCCACCGGCCTTCGGCTTTGCCTACGGCGACCGCCTGTTCGCCTTTCTGGCCGACAAGCCTCTGCGCGAAACGCAACTCTTTCCGCTGATGCGTCCGAGAGAGTAAAAATTTTCTCTGATAGCTTGGTTATTCTTCCAGCGCCTTTCGCAGAGCCTGTAGTTCCGGAGGTATTGCTCCTGTGTTAGTTCTGTCTGGATCGATAAAAGCCAAGAAGCTTACAATAGCGAGGTCGTTTCCCTGAGGTCTTATGGATGATTGGGCGAACTCCGGGAAAAGGGTCGGCCATTTTTCCCTGGCTACTCTGGCTATGGTCCCCAGCGTGGCGTCTTTATCTAAACCCAGCTTAACGGCCAGCTTTTCCTGGGTGGCTTTTGACATGCCAATCTGTTTTCTTGCTTCTATGCTGTGTTTTCCATCCATACTAATATCTTACATTAAATATATTTATTGTTAATCTTTTTTATTGTGCAAGGGTTGCTTTTTGTTCTTCCAGAGTTTTTCTCCGATGTCGGCCAATTTTCTGGCAGCCGTTTCGTAATAGCTGACATTCCTATCCGAGCTACTTATTGCTTGCGGCCCAAACAACGTTGTCGCAAGCTCCGCATTGTTTTCATTCAGCAACGCGGTAAATTTTTTAACCATATGTTGTTTGTATACGGCCCTGTCCGCATCGCTGAACTGGCCCTTTTTTGTCAAATGTCTTTCCATAAGAATGATAGAGGCTTGTAGCGCAACCTCATTAATGAACGCGCCAAGTCGTTCCCTAGATTCATTTCGTGGCGCAGGCACCCATTGAGATATGGTCATATTTATATTCTACCACCTAGCTTTTATAGGGCAAACCAAGTCGGCGAGTTATCCACACATGACCCCGCATAACATAATGAAAAAACTGAATAATTCATAGCTATGTAAAAAACTTGGTTTTTTGATTGATAGTAGTATTAGGAATGAAAAACACGCCAACAACTTTATGTTCGTTTGACTATTGGATACTGCGTTTTATCCTGGTCTTTAGGTGTTGCCGACTGTTGCCGCGCATTTTGAGGGCATATTCTCTTTCTCTCGCATCCCGTAAATCCTTGTAAGCTTCGTAATATACAAGCTCAAATGGGCCTCTCCAACTGGTAGAAAAGCTCTTTTTTTCATTATGTTCCCGCAGCCTTCTTTTCATGTCAGTAGTACTGCCAATATATAGTTCATCATCTACCGAACTCTTGAGAACGTAGACGTAGTTCATAAAGCTAAGTATATCAAGGCTATTTTGGCATGCCAAGGGGGAGAGTTATCCCGCACACTGCTTTGCAAGATATTGAATACAATGCGCCAAAGGCGCGTCTTGCAAAGCAGTGTGCGGGTTATCCACAGGTAGGGCTTGGCGGTATTTTAGGGGTGGTTTATAATGTTAATGAAGTGGGAAAAAGTGGGAAATCTGTGGATAAGTAGTTTTTAGAAATTTTATGCTCATCGGCGAATACATACA
>CAZPJV010000013.1:0-5910 GCA_964586975.1 uncultured Candidatus Saccharibacteria bacterium | reverse complement strand
CGGGACAAAGCGGCGATTATCGGCGTCCAAGACCGGGTGGAGGTTTGGAACGAAAAGGCCTGGGGCGAACAAAAAGAAAAAGTGGCCAAGGAGGCGGAACAGCTGGCGGAAAAATTGGCCAGAGAAAAATAGGCAAAGCATGGACAGCATTCACCGGACAGTTCTTTTAAAAGAAACAATAGAGGGTTTAAATTTACCCAAAAACCCGGTGGTGATTGATTGCACTTTTGGCGGCGGCGGGCACAGTCTGGAGATTTGCAAAAATTATCCGGGCGCCAAACTTCTCGTTCTGGACCAGGACCGCAGCGCGTTTGAAAAAGCGAAAGAGAAATTTGTCAAAGAAAATTGCAACCTGGCCTTCTTCCACACCAACTTCCGGGACCTGAACAGTTTGAATTTTCCGAACAATTCGGTGGACGGAATAATCTTTGACCTCGGGCTGAGTTCCGACCAACTGGAAAATTCCGGGCGGGGATTTTCTTTCAGCCGCAATGAACCGCTGCTCATGACGCTGAAGGAGGCTCCCTCTCCGGAAGACCTGACCGCTGGAGAAATAGTCAACAATTGGGAGGAAAAAAATTTAGCCGATATTATCTATGGCTACGGCGAGGAAAGATACAGCCGAAGAATTGCTCAAGCGATTGTGCAAGCGCGGGAGAAAGCAGAGATTAAAACCACTTTTGATTTGGTCAAGCTCATAGACAGCGCGGTGCCGGCCCGCCTCCGCCAAGGCTACGGCGGGCGCAGCCGCATACATTTCGCGACCAAGACCTTTCAGGCTTTGCGCATTGCGGTTAACGACGAGCTGGGGGCACTTAAAGAAGGCCTCGCGGGCGGATTTGAAAAATTAAAGCCGGGCGGGCGGATGGCAGTCATATCTTTTCATAGTTTGGAGGACAGAATAGTTAAGAATTTTTTTAGAAAAATGAAAGCCGAAGATAGGGCGGAATTGATAAACAAAAAACCGATTACGGCCAGCGAGACGGAACGAAGAGATAATCCCAGCTCCAGAAGCGCGAAACTTAGAATTGTGGAAAAAATATAAATTAAATAAAACAATGAGACAAGCCAGCTTAAAAATTTATAGGGGCATCCAAAGCGTAAACATCACGGCTAATAATGTTGATGTGCGCCGCGTGGTTCTGCGGGCGATGCTGGCTACGCTTGGCTTGCTGGCGCTCACCTACGCTCTTTTAGTGGGACTGATGGTGTTTAATATAGTGGAACGGAAGAATTTAGAAAAAGAGATGCAGGCTCTGGTAACGGATGTCGGCAATTTGGAACTTGAATATCTCTCGGCGGCGGGGGGGATTAATCTCCAGTTGTCGCAGCAGATGGGGTTTAAGGAAATTCCCGCGAACTTTGCGACCAGGAAGTCGCTCGGCAGCCTGGCGCCGAAGAACAATGAAATCTAGTTTTTTTCTCCGGTCCCTAATAATCGTTTTTTGCATCATAATTTTTTCCGGCGTGCTTTTAACCAGACTTTTTTGGGTGCAGGTGGTGCACGGGGATTATTACGCCGGCGAGGCGGACCGGCAGTATGTCACGCCCGCCTCTGATATTTACGAACGCGGCACTATCTATTTTCAGCGCCGGGACGGCGAACTTATCTCGGCGGCAACACAGGTTGCCGGCTTTAAGCTGGCCATTAATCCGTCCAAGCTTGAGGATGTCGTCGGCACCTACGAAAAAATTAACACCCTCCTGCCGCTGGAGCGCGAAGATTTTTTATCCAAAGCGGAGAAAAAGGACGATCCCTATGAAGAAGTTGCCAAGCGCCTCGTGCAAGCAGAAGCCGAGGCGATTTCGGCGCTCAAAATTCCGGGCGTCAGCCTTTTTAAAGAAAAGTGGCGTTTTTATCCGGGTGAAAATCTGGCCGCGCATACGCTCGGTTTCGTGGGCTACCAGGGCGATGAGCTGGGCGGACGCTACGGTCTGGAACGGCAGTATGATGCTCTACTGGCCCGCGGAGAAAATAAACCCTATGTCAACTTTTTCGCGGAAGTTTTCTCCAATATTCAGGAGAGTTTTAGCGAGAACGAGCAGGCGGGCGACATCATCACCACCATTGAACCTCAAGTGCAGAGTTTTCTCCAGACTAAACTTTCCGAAGTCCGGGAGCGCTACGCGGCGGATTCCATCGGTGGCATCATTATGAATCCCAAAGACGGCTCCATCTATGCGCTCGGCGTCCTGCCCGATTTCAACCCCAACACTTTTTCGACAGCGAAGGATAATTTGATTTTTTCGAATCCGCTCGTGGAGAATGTCTTGGAGTTTGGCTCGGTGGTCAAACCTCTGGTGATGGCCGGCGCCTTGGACGCGGGCGTAGTGACCCCGGAAACCACCTATACCGATAACGGCTCGGTTTGGGTGGAGCAAAAAGAAATATTCAACTTTGACAAGAGAGCGCGGGGTGCCGGCATCACCATGCAGGAAGTGCTGAACCAATCGCTGAACACCGGCATGGTCTTCGTGGAGCAAAAGTTGGGCAAAGAAAAGATGCGCGAATACCTCTTGGGTTACGGGATTAAAGAAAAAACCGGGATTGACCTGCCGAACGAAACCGGCGGACTGGTTTCCGGAATTATAACAAGTCCTCGGGAAATTGAATACGCCAACGCCGCCTTCGGGCAGGGCATCGCTTTCACGCCGATAGCCATAATTCGCGCTCTGGCGTCGCTCTCCAACGGCGGACAGCTGGTGGTGCCTCATGTGGTGGATGAGATAAAATATAAAGACGGCACCGAGAAAAAAATGGCCTACCCGCTGGCGCCGGCAAAAATTACGCCTGCGACTTCCGAGGAAATTACCCGCATGCTGGTTACCGTGATGGATAAGGGCATCAGCAAAAAATTGGAGCATTGGAGCATCGCCGCGAAAACGGGCACAGCGCAGGTTGCGGACAATGTCCAGGGCGGCTATTATACTGACAGGCACACGCATTCTTTCTTCGGATATTTTCCGGCTTATGACCCCGAATTCATAATTTTTCTTTATGCCGTGAATCCGAAAGGCGTGTCTTATGCCGTGACTACTTGGGGCGAACCGTTTCTGGAGCTTACCAAGTTTCTGCTAAATTATTACGATATTCCGCCGGACAGATAATTTCTTACCCTTACCCAGCCTCCCCCTACAGTAGGGGGAGGTGCCAAAGACGGAGGGGGTATACATATACATGAAAGAAATTTTTAAAAAAATTTTAGCTTACATTTTAAAAACGGAATCCCGGCTGGTGATTTGGAAATACCGGCCGCGGATTATCGCCATCACCGGCTCGGTCGGCAAGACCTCCACCAAAGACGCGGTTTATGCCGTGCTGTCCGCTCTGGCTTATGTGCGGAAAAGCGAAAAGAGTTTCAATTCGGAAATCGGCTTACCGCTCTCCGTGCTGGGGATTCCCAACGGCTGGAACAATCCGATGGTTTGGCTTTGGAATGTTCTGCGCGGCGCGTGGCTGTTTTTGTGGCCGCACAAATATCCCAAATGGCTCGTGCTGGAAGTGGGTGTCGGCAAGCCCGGGGATATGGAGCGCACCGCCGCTTGGCTTAAAACCGACGCGGTGCTCATCACCGCTATCGGCGAGACGCCGGTGCATATTGAATTTTTTGAATCGCGTCAGCATTTAATTGAAGAAAAATCGGAGCTAATCAAAACTCTCAAGCCGGACGGCTTGCTGGTGCTCAATCAGGATGATGCAGCGGTGGCAGAAATGAAAACCAGGACAAAAAACAAAACTATCACCTTCGGTTTCTCGGAAGGCGCGGATATTCGCGGCTCGGGCGACAATATTTCCTATAATGAAAAGAACGAGCCGGAGGGAATAATTTTCCGGGTGGACGCGGAAGGCAAGAGCCTGCCGGTGGTGCTTCACGGAGTGTTCGGTCACAACCACGTGTCCGCGTCTCTCTCGGCGTTGGCGCTGGCCTCCGGCCTCAAGTTGAATATTTTGTCCGCCGCGGATTCGCTCCGAAATTATGATGCGCCGCCCGGGCGAATGCGGCTTCTCAAAGGCATCAGAAATTCTTTGATTGTAGACGATACCTATAATTCTTCACCTTTTGCTTGCGAAGCGGCGCTCAAGACCTTGAGTGAAATAAAATGCAAAATTGAAGGCTGCCGGAAAGTTGCGGTGCTGGGAGATATGCTGGAGTTGGGCAAGTACACTATTGAGGCGCATAAAAGCATCGGCAAAATTGCCAAGGACAACGCGGGCATGCTCGTAGTGGTGGGACCTCGGGCAAAAAATATCAAAGAAGGCGCGCTGGAGGTTGGAATGAACGCGGGCAGCATTTTTGAATTTTTGACTTCGCGCGAGGCGGGCGCATTTCTCCGGAACAATATGGAAAAGAATGACGTCGTTCTCATCAAGGGCTCGCAGGGCATGCGCATGGAGCGCACGGTAGAAGCGGTAATGTTGGAAATAGACAAAAAGGAAACGCTTCTCGTCCGGCAGGACCCGGAGTGGCTGGTTAAAGGGTAAAACTAAAATAAAAAATATGAACAAATTAACCCCGGAAGAAAAAAGAATAATTATAGACAAGGGCACCGAGGCGCCGTTTACCGGCGAATATGTCAACAACAAAGCGACTGGTGTGTATGTTTGCCGGCAGTGCGAGGCTCCACTGTATGACAGCAAAGATAAATTTGAATCGCACTGCGGCTGGCCTAGCTTTGACGACGAGATTTCCGGCGCAATAAAAAAGAGCGTAGACAAAGACGGTATGCGCACCGAAATAACTTGCGCCAGATGCGGCGGACACTTGGGACACTTATTCACCGGCGAAGGCTTTACCGAAAAGAACCTGCGCCACTGCGTGAATTCCGTGTCCATGAAATTCGTGCCGGGAAAATAAATTTTTAAAACAATGATCAAAAAAGCAATATTTGCGGGGGGATGTTTCTGGGGACTGGAAGAACTTATTAGAAAAGAGCCGGGGGTGGTCAATACGCGGGTGGGTTATGCCGGTGGCCAGAATGAAAACCCTACTTATAAAAATCATCCCGGCCATGCGGAGGCGGTGGAGATAGAATACGACAACGAAAAAACTTCTTATAAAAATCTCCTGGACTTCTTTTTTCGGGTGCATAACCCGACGACTTTAAACCGGCAGGGCAACGACATCGGTGATTCCTATCGCTCCGCGGTTTTTTACGGCAACGAAGAGGAAAAAGAAGAGGCGAAAAAATTTGTAGATATAGTCAACAAGTCCGGCCGCTGGCAAGCTCCGGTGGTCACGGCCCTGGAACCGCTAACTGAATTTTACGAAGCCGAGGACTACCATCAAGATTATCTGCAAAAGAACCCCGGCGGCTACACTTGTCACCAAGTTTACTTTGATAGTTTTTGACAGAACACTTTGTGTCTGGAGTTCATGTGAGCCACAATAATTTACTCGCCGCCACTCGCAAATTTTCCAGCCCCGGACTCAGTTGTTTTTCTTGCTAGAAAAACATACTTCCGTCTTCACAAAGCACAGAAAAAGAGCACAGCAGCGTGCTCTTTTTTGTTTAAGTGCTTTGTGATGTATCACTATCCTTTGCACGAACTTTTTTCGAGCAGAACATTGGCTAATGTGGCACGCTCCGCGTGCCTACTTCTTCGAAACCAATTACTACGCTCGACCAATGTGCTAACTCAATGAACTCCGCCAGCGCGCCGAAGGCGCGCAAGGTGGCGAGAATTTGAAATCCGCCCTGTGGACGCAAGCGAATTCGGTGGGTGGGCAATGGGTGCAGAAATGAGATAGACACGAACTCTTTTTTCATAATCCAAAAACATACATGAACAAACAAAAATATTTTCTTTACGCACGAAAGTCCACGGAGGACGACGACAAACAGGTTATGAGTATTGAAGCTCAACTTTTTGAGCTTCGCGAATTCGCGCGTAAAGAAAATCTTGAAATT
>CAZPJV010000012.1:0-16417 GCA_964586975.1 uncultured Candidatus Saccharibacteria bacterium | reverse complement strand
ACCGGCATCGGCATCACGCCGGAAGATGAGAAGAATTTATTTACCGAAGGCGGGCGGGGCAAAGAATCGGTAAAATTGAATGTGGATTCCACCGGCTATGGTTTGTATTCCGTAAAACTTATTGTGGACGCGCACGGCGGCAAAGTCTGGGAACATTCCGAGGGCCTGGGCAAAGGTTCGCAATTTTTCGTGGAATTGCCGGCAGGATAAACCCTCTCTCGGCCTCTCCCTTATCAAGGCGAGGGGGTTATTATGATATCCCCTGACAAGGGGGACTTTAGGGGGTTGTATTCTTATTCTTTGATCTGCTTCGCCGCGAGACGGAGCATCACTTCTCGCGCCGCGGCTTGCGAATCGGCAAGAACCACGGAATTGTTATCGGCAAAAACATACATCAGCACTAAATTGCCCGCGTTGTCGTGCAGAAAACGGGCATTTTTGTTTTCCACTACGCCGTCTTCAAAACTTTTGGTTAGCAGATACTTGTTGCCGCTGTCCAAGGTCAAGCCCAGAAATTCATGCAGGTCATAAAACATTTTCGCCTCCCATAAACGCATCGGCTCAAAAATATCTTCAATCGTCCGCGTCTTCAACAGAATGAAAAATCCCGGGGCTTCGCTGTGCTTGACCGCGCCGAGCGCAAAATTGTCGCTGATTATCGCGGGGTTCTCGCCCGGATTAAAATTGCTCCCGAGCAGCGACAAAAACTGCCGCAAGCCCATTATTTTCTTGTCAGCGGTGAGATAAATTCCCTTAATGCCGCCGGGCCGGACGCTCGAACCGCGGACCTGATTAAAAACGCTGTAGATGATTTCGCTTTTTTTGAGCCCCGCGGTTTCCACAAAAGAGCTCTGGTCCGCAAAAACCAGCGGCACGAACTCCGGCCCTACTTCTACTGTCTCCGTTCCGCTTCCCGCCAGAAAGTAAATCAGTATGCCCAGTCCCAAGGCCACGAGCAACGCGCTGGCGGCAGCCAAGAATTTATTTTGTTTTGACTCCGGTGACAAATTCCGTTTCTCGTTCTCCCGCGCTTCTTCTTCATGGATTATTTTCTTCACCAGTCCCCCCTGGTCATTCTGAATAGCCTCCGCGATGTCGCCGGAGTAAGTTTCTACCGCCACATTTTTATTTTTACTGTCTGGTTCCATGACTGAAGAAATTAGAGTCGGCCGCTTTGATAGACAAGCTAATCTTGCCGCGCTCCGGATCCAGGCCGATGATTTTGACCGGTACCACCATGCCCTCCTTTATTATACTCCCGACCCGGTCCACCCGGAACGGCGCTATTTCGGAAATATGCACCAGGCCGTCAGTGAAGTGATTCAATTTGACGAAAGCCCCGAAGTCGGCGATTTTTACCACCTCGCCCCGGAGCATTTCCCCCACCCGGAATTCGTGTGTCATTTCTTCCACCACCGCCTTGGCTTTCTGGGCCGCGCCGTTTTTGCCGGTGAAATAGACCGTGCCGTCATCGTCAATCGTAATTTCCGCCCCGCTTTTTTCCATTATTTCCTTGATAGTCTTGCCGCCCGAGCCGATAACCATGCCGATTTTATCGGGGTCAATTTTAATAATAAGAATTTCCGGCGCGTTCGGAGAAATATTGGCGCGCGGCGCGGGAATTTCTTTTTCTATGGCATCAAGTATAGTCTCGCGGGTCGCTTTTGCCTGCATCATGGCTTCACTTAAAATTTTTATGGGTACACCTTCCACTTTCACGTCCAGCTGAATCGCGGTTACGCCCGCGCGAGTGCCGGCAATTTTAAAATCCATGTCACCGTGGTGATCTTCCGGTCCCTGGATATCCGTCAGGATTTTATATTTATCGTCACTTTCATACATCAAGCCCATCGCGATGCCCGCCACCGGCGCCTTGATTGGCACGCCGCCGTCCATCAGCGCCAGAGTCATGGCGCAGATGGAGGCCTGCGAGGTAGAACCGTTGGAAGCCATGGATTCGGAGACCACCCGGATGGTGTAGGGAAATTTTTCCGCCGGCGGCAGGACCATGGCCAACGCTTTTTCCGCCAGCGCGCCGTGCCCGACTTCGCGCCGGTTGGTAAATCCGGCCCGGCCGACCTCGCCGGAAGAATACGGCGGAAAATTGTAGTGATGCATAAATCTTTTTTCTTCTTTCTGCTGTAGGCCGTCCACGGTAAAGCGCGCTTCCGGCCCGCCCAAGGTCAAAACCGAGAGCACGTGCGTGCCGCCGCGGTAAAAAATTCCCGACCCGTGAAGCTGGCTGGAAAGTCCGCCGGCTTGCGCGTAAAGTTCCCGCACTTCGTCCATTTTCCGGCCATCGGCGCGCTTGTTTTCTTTTATCGCCTTACGATGGAGAATTTCATTTTCTGTGTCGTCAAACAAATCGTCTTCGGGGGCGAAATCCTCGCGGGCTGTGAATTTTTCTCTTACGAAATTATTCCACTCGGTGTGTAAATCATCAATTTCCTTTTTCCCGGGCCCGGCAAATAGCGCTTGTTCCATCCGGGGTAAAATTTTTTCTCCAAATAGTTTCTTGGATTCCGGATTCAAACTTTCTTTTTCTATAACTCTTTTTTCTTTTCCTATTTCTTTAACTATTTTTTTCTGGAAGTCTTCCAGTTTGCCAATTTCTTTGCTGGCCCGCTCTAGTGCTTCTGCCAATTCCGCTTCCGCCGTTTCTCGCGCGGAGGCTTCAATCATATTGACATTCCCCGCCTTGCCGCAAACCGTCAGGTCAAATTTATACATCGCCATGTCCAAAAGACGCAGTTCTTGGGACGGATTTATTTTAAGCGTTTCGTCGTTATACTTGCCGATGCGCACACAACCGACTGGTCCGTTCCAGGGAATTTCCGAGACCGCCAGCGCCAGCGAGGCCGCATTAACCGCCAAAATTGTCGGGTCGTTCTCGTCCACCGAAAGCACGGTGACGATTACTTGCACCGCGTGCCGCATGGACTGGTCAAAAAGCGGGCGCAGGGTGCGGTCAATCACCCGGCTGGCCAAAATTGCCTCCTGGGAGGGCCGGCCTTCTCGCCGCACGAAGCGCGAACCCAAAATTTTTCCGGCGGCGTAGAATTTTTCCGTGTAGTCCACCGTCAGATTAAAAAATCCCAAACCTTCCTGCTGGTCGCGTGACATGCAGGCGGTCGCCAGCACGATGGTCTCGCCATATTTTAAAATGACCGAGCCTTGCGCCTGCTCCGCCAAATCGGTAAACATTGCGGTCATAGTCCGGCCGCCAATCTCCACGCTATATTCTTTCTTTTGCATATTTTCTCTGGGTGCTCGTGTTCGAACTGCAGTATTGTTCCTTTAAAACAGAACACTACTATATGTCCGAACGCGAACCGATTAACCCCGACGCTTCCGGGTCGGAGCCCCGACTTTACGGCGGGACTAGTAATTACCTAATTATCCTAGCATCTTACACAGAAAATGCAAAAAATAGCCCGTTTGGTATAATAAATTCCACATGCCAGAATTAAGACCAAAACCAAATAATGCTGTAGAATATTTACGTAATATACAAAAAAGTGGTGAGCAATCTGCTGTTTTAAGAACGCAAGGGTACGATGATTATTTCCTAGAAGAAGAGGAATTGTTCCGAAAGTACCCGGACATAGAGGATAAATTTATAGATAGTGGATCAGAATGTATTGTCTTGGCACAAACAGACGAAAAACCACCTAAAAAAGTGGTAACTTTCACTTATAACATCAAAAAAGAAGCGGGACCAAAAGGGGCTAAAATCACTTTTTATCTGCAACGTATGTTTGCGATATTATTTCCTCATAATTTCCCCCATTTCTATGCGTCATTTGGGGCAGATAAAGAAAAAAATTTAACCTCGGTAAGTATAAAAGAATTTATTGAAAAGGATGTAAATGAAGATGGTAAAATTTTTCCATTTAAAAATGTAAGTGATTTTGCTTCTTCCTTAAATATGGAAGGAATATTCGATTATGTGTCAAGTAATTTTATAAACGCTCCGGATGGTGGACAATATTATGTAGATAAAATAAGCTTAGAAAACAATATAATAAATGAAGCAACAATAGAGGCAGTTTTGAATTTTATGAAAAAAAACAATTATTCGCAAGAAGATATGCGCAAGGTAAAAGTATGCCTAGAGAGAATTATAAAATTAAATCAATAGTATAGGTTTATCTGACCCGGATTAAAAATTTCTTCGGGTCTTCGGATAAATCCACGAAGGCGTCCACGGCTTCGCGCAGTTTGCCGGAAGTGGATTTGCCGAAGGAAACGACCTCCACCTGAATGCCGATGGACTGCAAATATTCCACCAGCGGCACGAAATCGCCGTCGCCGGAAACAATCACCACCGAATCCAGCCGGGGCGACATTTTAATCGCGTCCACCGCCAGCCCCACATCCCAGTCCGCCTTCTTGGCGCCGCCGGGGAAAATCTGCAGGTCTTTGGTTTTGGTTTCAATGCCCAGTTTACCTAGCGCTTCAAAAAAATTCTTCTCATCGCCAGCTTCGGTGGTGATGACGTAGGCCACGGCCCGGACCAGCTTGCGCCCCGCCACCGCTTCGCGCACCACCGCGCCGAAATTGACCCGCGCCTGATACAGATTGCGCGCGCTGTGATAGAGATTTTGCGTGTCTATAAAAACTCCGACTCTCTGCTCTTTATGTTTGATGACTGCCATTTATGCTAAATCTATTTTTTTGAGGAGCGCGTTATAACGGGTTTTGTCCTCGCGTTCCAAATATTTCAAATGAGTGCGGCGGTCGGCTACCATCTTGATAAGCCCCCGGCGGGAATGATTATCCTTTTTGTGCTTCTTCAAATGCTTGGCGAGCGCGTCAATCTGGCTGGATAAAACGGCCACCTGCACTTCGGGCGAACCCGTATCTTTCTCGTGGACCTGATGTTTTTTAATAATCGTCTGCTTTTTCTTGGTTGCTAGCATGTAGAGCATTTTAGCATAAAGTAGCTAAAAATGCGAGTCGTGGCTAATTTCATGTGCGGTATGTTAAAATTGGACGATGGATAGAGCTCCCAAAATTGAGACCCCCCCTGCCGGAAGAGGCAGAGAGATAGAAATTTTAATAGAACCTAACGTTCGCCAGCAAAATCGTTTGTTGTTGTTTGCCCTTGCGGTTCGTAGTAAAGACAAAGAACTGATAAACAAATTGTCCGAAATAGGAAATCCTACTCCGACAGATGAGGAACGTGTCCTTTTTTGGAATGGTGTGCGGGACGGCACCATAACTGAAAAAGAACTCGGTTGGTTTCCTGAACATGTAGCTAGCATTGTAGTAACGAGCAATACTGAAAATAAATTAGCAAAATATAAAAACGCCCTAGCTTACCTGTCTCCTTTATATAAATCTAAATCAAAAAACTGGGATAGTGAAAGGTACGCAGCCGTATGTTACTTCGGAATAAAACAGGTGGAGTATGCGGAGCAATTTCTTTGGCTCGAAGACAAAATAGAGAAAGTTAGAAAAATGGAAAATTACATCAAAAAAGGATTATGGTTCATACGGCAGGGACTTTACCAAGAAGCAGAGGAGCATTTTAATAATTATGAAAACGCCCGGAAAATTGGAACTCAGGCGGGTGGAGGAGAATTTCAAACTATAAAATCAATTCGTTCACGCTCAGAGCTTTACAGCGCGCTTTATCGTATAGCTCAAAAAAGTCGCTCAGATGAATTGCCTGCCTACGGCCCCGTCAACTGCTGGACATCAGGAGAAAGAATGGAAGACTTGCCGGAACTCTACGAACCAACATTATTACGAGAGTTTAAATACGAAGTCTGTTTAATTTTTGCTGAAGAATGGATCCATAAACTCCAAAGATGTATGGGGGTCCCGACGGCTGGAGAGAAAGATGACGAAGTAGACGTAGCCGCTTATCTTGATAAAGAAGAATTTTATTTGTCTGATCATTTTGTCACACGTTATGGGGAACGCGCGGATTGGTTTGTTAAAAAACACCCAGAGCGAGAAAAAAGTGTCCGAGAATTCTAAACTGCCTAGATACTGTTTGTAAAATATATTGTGCGACATGGTATAATTCTCCCATGGTTTCTCTCAAAGAGCTCAAAACCAGATTTTTGGAATACATAGAGATTGAGCGCGGGCGAGCGCTTAGAACCATAGAAAATTACGACCATTGCCTGTCCCGCTTTTTGGAATTTGTCAAAACCGACAACCCGGCGGCCATCAGCGACGACAAAGTGCGCGAATTCCGCCTGTGGCTTAACCGACAGCCGACCGGCCACCACCAAGACGCCAACCAAACTCTTTCCAAAAAAACGCAGAACTATTATTTGATTGCCCTGCGCGCGTTCCTGAAATATCTGGCGCGGCAGGATATTAAAACCCTGCCGGCGGAGCGGATTGAACTCGCCAAAATTACGGAAAGAACTCTGGACCTCATAACTACCGCCGAACTTGAACGCCTGCTGGAGTCGCCCAAGGGCAACGATTTAAAAGACTTGCGCGACAAAGCAATCCTGGAGCTTCTTTTTTCCACCGGCCTGCGGGTCGCCGAACTTTGCTCGCTGACTGCCGATATCAACCTTGCTTCCGAGGAGCTTTCTATTCGGGGCAAGGGTGGCAAGATACGGGTGGTCTTTCTGTCTCCCGAGGCGAAGCAGAGCATAAAAAACTATCTCGCGGCGCGGAAAGATATGAGCGATGCCTTGTTTGTGCAAGCCCCGACGAGCAAAGCCGTCGGGGGGCCGACTAAAAGTGTCGGCTTCGGCAAGCCCTTAACCAAAAGATCTGTGGAGCGAATCGTCAAACAGCACGCCATCAAAGCCGGCATTTCCAAAAAAGTTACGCCGCATGTCATCCGCCACATGTTCGCCACCGACTTGCTCGGCGCCGGCGCCGACATCCGCTCGGTGCAGATGATGCTCGGCCATTCCAGCATTTCCACCACCCAGATTTACACCCACGTCACCGACAAGCATTTGCGCGAAATTCACAAAAAGTTTCATAATAAAAAGTAGTATAATCAATTCAGAATGGAAACCAGAATATGTCAAAATTGCAAGGGCAAGTTCGTTATCGAGCCGGAGGATTTCAATTTCTACGAAAAAATCTCCGTCCCGCCCCCGACCTTCTGCCATCTGTGTCGAAATCAGAGACGAATGTCTTGGCGCAATGAACGATCCTTGCATAAAATAAATTGCAAAGCTCCGGGGCATTCCGAACAAATAATAAGTATGTATCAAAACCCAGCATATAATGTTGTCGATAATGAATATTGGTGGGGCGATGAGTGGAATACCTTGGATTATGGCAAGGAATATGATTTTTCAAAACCATTTTTTGAACAATATTCGAATCTTTTGAAGCAGGTCCCCCTGGCCGCGCTTTCCACTGTAAACTCAATAAATAGCGAGTACACAAATTTTGTGGACGAGAATAAGAACTGCTATTTAATTTTCGGTTCCGGTTGGAACGAAAATGTCAGATATGGCAATAAACTTCTAAGCTGTAAAGATTCACAGGATTTATTTATGTGCGAAAAGATGGAACTTTCCTATGAATGCATAGATTGCGCAGAGTCCTACCGCCTATTTTGGAGTTTCAAATCCAAAGAGTGCACAGACTCATACTTCCTTTACAACTGTAGGAACTGCACTAATTGTTTTGGTTGCTCCAACTTGGTCAGTCAATCTTATTGCATTTGGAATAAACAGTATGGCCGGGAAGAGTATTTTAAAAAGATCGAGGAGTTAAAAACCGACAACTATAAAAATACCTTGTCTTTGCAAAAGCGGTTTTTCGAGGAAATTTATCTTAAAACGGTACACCGCTATGCAAATATAGTCTTGTCGGTAAATTGCACCGGCGATAATATTACCGAGTCCCGCAATTGCCACGATTGTTTTGAATCTTTTAAAAATTGTGAGAATGTAAAATACGAGTATGGGGTATTGGACGTTAAAGATTCTTATGATGGCAATGGTATTTTTGACAATGAGGTTTCTTATGAGGTGGTAGACTGCAATCGTGATGCAAACAATTTTTTCGGCATCACCACATACGATTCCAACGATGTTCGTTACATGTTTAATTGTCATACAAACCAGCACTGTTTCGGTTGTGTTGGGTTGCGTAACAAATTTTATTGCATACTCAATAAACAATATACAAAAGAAGAGTATGAGCAACTTCTGCCAAAAATTATAGAACATATGAGTGAAATGCCTTATATAGACAAACTAGGGAGAAAATATAAGTATGGCGAGTTTTTCCCTGTGGAAATTTCTCCGTTTGCCTACAACGAAACTCTGGCGTATGAGTACTTCCCTATTAAGGAACATGATGCTTTACAAAAAAACTATAAGTGGCTAAGCAAGGAGGAGCGGGGTTATAAGATTGAAATTACGCCAGAGGATCTACCTGATCAACTAAATGAATTTGACGAATCAATAATAGAAAAAGTGATAGGTTGCGAACATAAGGGCGAGTGCAGCGAGCAATGCACAGAAGCGTTCAAAATTATTCCGGATGAATTTCAGTTTTATAAAAGGATGAACTTGCCTTTGCCTCGTCTCTGCCCCAACTGCCGGCACTATCAAAGATTAAAAAAGAGAAATCCATTAAAATTATGGCATCGTTCCTGCATGTGTGATAAAAAACATCCCCATCATGAGGGTCGATGCGAAATAGAATTCGAAACTTCCTATGCCCCCGAGCGGCCGGAGATTGTATATTGCGAAAAATGCTACCAAGCGGAGGTGTACTAATTCTTTTTTGGGTGCCCTCTCCTGCCAAGGAGAGGGTGTAGGGTGAGGTGAAATCATGATATAGTTTCAACATGCGCATTGTTTCATGGAACGTGAATGGTATCCGGGCAATAAACAAGAAAGGCTTATTTTTGCCCTTCATAAAAAAACTCGCGCCGGACATAGTGTGCCTGCAGGAGACTAAAGCGGAGCAGAAGCAAAGCGAGATTGATTTGCCGGAATGCGAAGAATATTGGAACTCCGCGCAGAGAAAAGGTTACAGCGGCACGGCAATTTTCACCCGGATAGAGGTTAAACCTCTATCCGTGGTAATGGGTTTGCCAGAAACAGTTGCGAGGAAATATAAACTCACGGATGACGCATACGGCGACCCAAATACCGAAGGCCGGGTCATCGCGCTGGAGTTTGAAAATTTTTTCGTCGTCAGTGTTTACACCCCCAATGCCAAAGATGATCTCTCCCGCATTCCCCTGCGCCACAAGAAATGGGACCCCGCCTTTTTGGAATATATGAAAATACTTGAGACAAAGGGCTTGTCCGCCTCTGGCGGAAAGCCCGTCATTTTCTGTGGCGATTTAAACGTCGCGCACACGGCGGACGACCTCGCGCGACCAAAAGCAAACGAAGGCATGAAGGGTTTCACTCACGAGGAACGCGAAGGTATAGATAACATTATCAAAGCAGGGTTTGTGGACACTTTTCGCTTATTTACCAAGGGCAACGGGCACTATACCTGGTGGAGCCATTTCGCCAACGCTCGCGCGCGCAACATCGGCTGGCGGATAGATTATATTTTTGTTTCCAAAAAGTTGGCGAGTAAAGTAAAATCTGCAAAAATTATGCCGGAAGTCATGGGCTCGGACCATTGCCCCATAATGATAGACCTATAAGGTAATCAGTCTCGGTTTCACGTTGCCGAACCATTTGCGAACCAATTTATCTATTGTTTCCGTCTCGTCAGTAACTAAAATTTTCACGGTGCGGTTTCGGGAAAGTTTTTTTGCGATTTCCGGATGCCACGCGAGATAACTTTTTAATTTTTTCGGCACTATCTCGTCCTGCGAAATTACCTGGACTTTCTTTCCTCCTACGCTAAAGCTTCGGAGGACGGACTCAAGTTCTCGCCGAAATATCGGGTAGTGGGTACAACCCAAAACCAGTGCTTGGATTTTTTCGTTTTTGAACGGCGCTAAATAATTTTGTATAAACACTTTCGCATTCTCACTCTCCCCCGCTTCCGCCAGCGGCACAAGCATCGGTGCTGGGTTCTGAAAAACTCTGGCGGTTTTATTCCCGCCTTCGCTAAAGCTTCGGCGGGCAAGTATTTTCTTTATCTCCTTCGGAAAACTTTTGGACGCGATAGTGCCCGCCGTGCCGATAACCCCTACCCGCTTAAACTTCGCCGCCTCTTCCGCGGCGGGAATAAGCACGCCCAAAATTTTACCCCTACCCTTCCTCCCCCTACCGTAGGGGGAGGTGCCGGAGGCGGAAGGGGTAAATTCTTTTTGCAGTTTCTTTAGCGCCCGCGCGGAAGCAGTGTTGCAGGCGAGAATCACCAACCCGCAATTTTCTTTTTCAAAAAGATATTCCGCGCACTCTTTAGTAAATTTATAAACCGTTTGCGCGGACCTGTTACCATAAGGCACCCGCTGGGTGTCGCCCAAATATACATAGTCATATCGCGGCAGCGCCCGCCGGATTGCCCGCGCCACAATGAGCCCGCCCAGCCCGGAATCAAAAATTCCGATTTTCATAATTTTTATAGTATACTATACATAATGACTCACAGCAGACTGGAACAGCTTTCGGACGGCATTTTTGCCATCGTTATGACCATCTTGGTTTTTGAATTCAGCATCCCCGCCCTTTGGGGTCCGGCAGACAACCTGACTCTCTGGCTGGAACTCAAGCGTCTCTCGCCGGTGTTGGTAAGCTATGTTTTAAGCTTCACGATGCTCTTTACTTACTGGCGGGCGCACCATTTCTTCGTATCCATCTACGCGAAAAACTTGGACACCATGCTGACCAACATCAACGCTCTCTTTTTCATGCTCATCAGCTTGGTGCCCTTTTCCGCAAGTTTTCTTGGTCGCTTCAGCGACAACGAATTGGCGGTGGTAGAGTTCAGTCTGCATGTTATCTTAATCGGCCTGACCCTATATTGGATGCGCAAGTATGTTCTGTATTCCGAACATATCAAAAATCCGGAAATCACCAAGCGCGAAATTCGCGGTTCCGTTATTCGCACTCTGGCCCCGGTAGTTTGCGCGGTTATCGCCATTCCTCTGTCATTTTTCTCCATTAAATTCGCGCTGACGCTCCTTATGCTGGCGGTAATCTTCAATCTTTCCTCCGTGAGCACCCGTATTTTTGAAAAAACCCTCAAAACTCTGCATCGCTTTTTCTTCGGCGCCGACATCCACGGCCACTTTGCGGATTAACATAACAAACTTTCGCGGTCGCGATAAAGTGTTAGCTTATTCTTTCTTTGACTTACGAGAATGCTTTTTAAACCATAGCGCGATCTCTGGAATCTCTAGTTTTTTAGTCACTACCCACAAAACAAAATTTTCCAGTTCTTTGTTTATAGCATCCAATTCGTAGCCATTTAAATCCAAAAATCTCGCCGCACAAGCAATGGCTGTCCTTTTATTGCCATCAATAAAAACATGAAACATTGCCAGGGAGTGGAAGTAGGCTCCGGCTTTTTCAAAAACGTCCGGAAACAATTCCCGGCCTCCGAAGGAACTTTTGGCGCGCTCCGCGCTGGAGGCAAGCAGATGATTGTCGCGCACGCCGTGAGCTCCGCCAGTCTGATCTATTATTTCGGAATGAATAATTAAAATTTCTCCCGCTGTAATGTATCTCATTATTTTTTAGCGAGAGCTTGGAGCGCGGGGCGATACTTTTTTATGAACTTCCGCGTCCAGTCCAGAGTTTCCGTATCAATCTCCGTGGCCAAAGGCTCAATTTCAAAAAGCTTTCGTTTGGAATTAAAATTTACTGCTAAAAGATCTCCTGTTTTCAGTCCAAGCCTAGTCAGCTCCGCTTTTGGTAAAACGACTGCATTGGAAGTCCCCACTTTAATGATTTTTTGAGTCATATTCCCATTATAATCTGATTATAATCAAAGTCAAATAATTGCAATTGTGAAAAGTATACAAGTCTAACAAAAAATTTTATAATAAACCTATGCAAAAAGTTTGCCAGAATTGCAAAAATAGCTTTGAAATAGATTCGGAAGACCTAAATTTTTACGAAAAAATGCGGGCGCCGGCGCCGAATTATTGCCCGGACTGCCGGCAGGCCCGACGATTAGCCTTTCGCAACGAACGAACTCTTCACAAACGTACTTGCAGCAAAAGTGGTAAGTCAATCGTTTCTATTTATCCGGAGAATACTCCCTTCCCTGTTTATGACCAACATGTTTGGTGGGGCGACGAGTGGGACGCAACGGACTATGGACAAGACTACGACCCGAAGCGTTCTTTTTTTGACCAATGGCTGGAATTGCGCAACAAGGTTCCCAGAATTTCCATGCTCAATATCAACGGCATCAACAGCGACTATTGCAATAATGTGGAAGACCATAAAAATTGTTATTTAGTGTTCGCGGCGCAGTTAAACGAAGACTGTATGTACGGACGGCTGATGTATCGCAGTAAATTTGCTTTTGATTCCGATTTTATCCAGGACTCCGAGCTCTGCTATGAATGCATAGATTGCCGCAAATGCCACAAATGCCTGTTTTCGGAAAACTGTGAGGCTGGTATTGAGCTTCTGTTTTGTTTTGATATGCGCAACTGCCAAAACTGTATTTTTTCCACCAACCTAAGAAATAAAAGTTATCATATTTTTAATAAACCAGTCAGTAAAGAAGAATACGAGGCCAAGAAAAAAGGGGTTCTCTCTTCGTATGAAAAACTGGAAGAAGCTAAAAGGCAATTTGCGGAATTAAAAAGTCAAAGCTTGGTAAAATTTTCCCACCAGATAAAGTGCAAGAATGCCACCGGCGATTATTTGTACAATTGCCACGATTTATTATCGGGGTTTGATGTGGAAAATGCCAAAAACTGCAAGTATCTGGCTGATACCGAGGGCCCGATAGATTCCATGGATTTGAATAACACATATTACAAACCGGAGCTGTGTTTAGACAGTATGGGTATGCTCCAAACTTACAATGTCAAGCACTGCGTTTATGTCTTCTACGCCAGCGATGTCGAGTATTCTGACAGTGTAAATAACAGCGCCAGTTGTTTCGGCTGCGTAGGTCTGCGCAAGAAAAAATATTGCATCTTAAATAAGCAATACTCAAAAGAGGACTATGAGAAACTGAAGGAAAAAATAGTTGAAAGCATGAAAAAAGAAGGTGTGTATGGCGACTTTTTCCCGCCGGAGCTTTCGCCCTTCGGCTATAATGAAACTTTAGCCCGGGAATATCATCCGCTCACAGAAAAAGAAGCGCGCGAGAAGGGTTTTAATTGGCAATCGCAAACTTCCGGCACTTACGGCAAGGAAACCATAAAAGAAAAGGATATGCCCAAGACTATCGGCGAAGTGAGTGATAAAATTTTAGAAGAAATTCTGGTCTGCAAAGATTGCAAGAAAAATTTCCGCATCACTCAAAACGAGCTCGCCTTCTACCGGCGCATGGGCCTGCCTCTCCCTCATAAAGATTTCGAATGCCGGCACCAAGACCGGATGAAGAAGAGGAACCCCCGCAAACTCTGGCCCCGTTCTTGTATGTGTGAATTAAAAAATCATCCACTACATAAAGACGGCGCGTGTAAAAATGAATTTGAAACATCCTACTCCCCTGACCGTCGGGAAACTATATATTGTGAGAACTGTTATCAACAAGAGGTATCTTAATTTAGCATTAGTATGCGACCGTTTCTTATTGCTAAAATTTATTTATATAGCTCGCTATGAGAGCCGATACGAATGAAAATAGCGGTGTCGTCCTTAACCTCATATAAGGCGCGAATATCGCCAGTAATATTTATACTTTTACAGCCCTCGTATGGGTAATGAACGGGATGGTTATTTAATAACGGGTCAAATTGATTAATCTCGAAAATTGCCAATTTTTCATAAAATTGTTCCCGCACCTTCTTTGGAAATTTCTTAAATTTTTTATTGAACTTCTTATGAAAATCTATTTTCATAATTTTTTCAAGTAGGCAATCGCTTCTTCCGCAGTATTAAAAGGCCCGGACAAATTTTTGCCTGCTTTTATATCTCTCCGTGCTTCTTCAATAGCCTTAATGGTTTTTTTATTCGGCATGGGTGCATTGAATATTGCTTGTCTATCAATGACAAAACTCTTAAGGTAATTATTTACCAAAGTGCCCAACGGCAAACCCATTTCCTTGGCTAATTTTTGCGCCTTTTGCTTTAGGGCTTTATTCGTTTTTATTAACATTGTCGTATCCATATACCCAAGTATATATTCTGGTATAGAATTGTCAAGCTTGTTCGTCTCTGACCGGTTATTTTTTTACTCCATGCTTGGTGTGTAATTTCTCAATCTCCGTCTGCTCCAGTTCTTCTTTTTTTTCTTTGCCGCGCTCGCCGAGGGTTCGGAGTTCGGCGTCGCCGAGCATGTTGAGGGAATTGGCGAGTTCGGAGAGATGTTCTACGGTGTTTTTCTCCGGCGCATCCAGAACTTCTTCCAACAGCGCGTGCAAAATCCAACCCATACGGGGCCCGGCAGGAATTTTTAATTCTTTTTGCAAAAAATTGCCATCAATTTTTAGCTGTCCGACGGAAATCGGGTCGCGCAGGGCCTCTTCCACCATCGCAAAATACTTGCGCAGACGATAGGGCGCTTCTTTTTTCTTCATGCCCACCCGGTCGCACTCGCGCACATCCATCAAGAGCCAAACATCTTCTCGGCCAACCTTGGCAATGATTCTGCGCACGGCCGAGAGCGTAATTTTCTCGGTATCGGAGAAAAACATATGGTTCCGCACCATTTTTTCCACTAAATCTATTTCGTCCCGGGAAAATTTTAGACGCTCCATAATTTTCTTCGCCATCCGCGCGCCGACAACTTCGTGGCCGTAGAAGGTATACATCTTTTTGCCCCGCGCTGGCAAAAATTCTCTACGCCGCGGGTCCCCTGTCCTCTCGTCTCCGAGGGCGAGAGCAGGAGAATTTTTTGCCAGCGCGGGGCTAGACAATCTCCTAGTCCGCGGCTTGCCGATATCATGAAACAGCGCCGAAAGCCTTATTTCTAAAGGCCAGTTTTTGTCCGCCGCGTGTTGGGCGGCGAGCAAAAGGTGATTCCAAACGTCATAAAAATGCTCGCCGGACTGCTCGCAGCCCACTCCCTCTTCCAATTCTGGGATTATGTGTTTTAATAAACCAAGCTTCTGCAACAGCATAATCCCGCTGGCCGGCTTCCGGGACATAATTATTTTGGCCAACTCGTCGCGGATTCGTTCAGCGGAAATTTTCTTTATCAACTCCGCGTTTTTGACAATACTTTCGGTTGTTTCATACGACACAGAAAAATCAAGTTGGCAAGAGAAGCGTATCGCCCGCAACATCCGGAGCGCATCTTCGGTAAACCTGTCGTCCGGGTTCCCTACTGCTTTAATCATTCTGTCTGTAATGTCCTTTACGCCTCCAAATATGTCCGTTAGGTGTCCTTTTAAATCTAAGGCCAGCGCGTTTATAGTAAAGTCTCGCCTTCTTAGGTCATCCTCTAACTTATCGCTGAATTTTACCTCGTCCGGATGCCTAAAATCGCTATATTTTGCCTCAATTCTATAAGGTGTAACTTCTATAATTACCCCCTCTGCCTTCGGCATCTCCCCCTTATCAAGGGGGAGAATCAAAGAGGGTGTGGTTTCTCGTGAAACCACCACAGATACCGTCCCAAAAGCATTCTCATACACAGTCTTCTCAAACAATCCGATAATCTGCTCCGGTTTGGCGTTAGTCGCAACATCCCAGTCTTTCGGCTCTCTGCCTCCTTCGGCCTCGCTCAGGATCTGCGACATCAATAGATCTCGCACGCACCCACCCACCAAGTACGCCTCAAAACCCGCCTTTTCAAGCGTTTCTGTTACATGTGAAACTTCCGGTGGAATATTTCGTATTAAATTTTTTAGGTTTTCCATTTTTCTTATGCGCGCCCGCCAGGGGTCGAACCCGGAATACGAAGTCCGAAGCTTCGCGTGATATCCATTTCACTACGGGCGCTAATTAAATTATTAATTAACTTATCCATTTTACACTATTTAGAAAACATTGGCAAATAAAGCTTATTTTGCAAGGTTAATGTAGTAATTGCTTTAGCTTAATAAAAATATTATAATTCAAGCGCATTCTAAAGTTGCGGTCATAGTTTAGTGGTAAAATACGTCCTTGCCAAGGATGAGATTCGGGTCCGATTCCCGATGGCCGCACAAAAGTCATGTCCTTTAGTTTTATCCATAAATAGAAGGATTTTATAGAAAACTGTGGATAACTATGTTGGTATTGTTGATAAAGGACATTATAAAACTTGTCTTTTAGAATGATTTTTAGCAAAAATATGTTGGAAAATAAGGATATTTGGGTAAAAGACATAAATTTAGCTTTTATGTTTCACGTGAAACTTGTTTCTCCCGCCAGAGGACGGGCAGGTATGAAACATTAAGTTATGCCTAAACTATTTACATCACCAAGCCAAAAAA
>CAZPJV010000011.1:0-18395 GCA_964586975.1 uncultured Candidatus Saccharibacteria bacterium | reverse complement strand
TTGGTTTTTGCTCCCGCGACCGCAGGGAGCGGACGAGGCGCGCAGATTAGTCCTCACTCGGATTGTTTTGGAAAAAAGTTCGGATTTTGTTCAGGAGACACAGCATTTCTTTTTATTATCGCCCTACTTTTTATCTAGAGCGCAGAACTCTGTTCCGCAGGCTGGTGCTGGAAAATTTGTGAGCGCGGCTATTGTAAATTACTTTCATTTCGGGGAGCCTATCTCGGGAATAATTCGGTTTGTTTTTCCAGTCTGCCCCCATAAACCGCACATCCGGTTTTAGTTTTTTCAAAAGATAATAAAGGTCCACCTCACTTTTATAAATTAGAATTTTATCCACATATTTACACCCCTCTAGCCGAATTTTTCTTTCCTTAAGCGTTTCGATCGGTTTGTTTTTATCTGGCCGGTCCACCGATGGGTCAACCTCAAGCCCAACCACCAAATAATCGCATTGCGCGCGGCACTCCTTGAGCATGAGCACATGGCCGGCATGCAGCAGGTCCATAGCTCCGGCGGTAAAACCAACGATGACTTTTTTCTTTTTCCGCATAAGCTTTTCTGTTATAATCTATCATAATGGAAAAAAGCATGAACCGCAAGACGCAAGGGATTTACCAACGCGCCCGTTTTTGGTTTTTTGCCAGCATGCTTTTTTTGCTGGCGGTGTTATTTTTTATGTTCTCGGGAATTTTCGGGGGCGCGGTAACCTACAGCCGAACCCAAATCGTCGAAGTAATTCCCGCAATAAAAAAAGTTCCGGCTTTGCCGCCGCTGGATAAAGAACTGTATGACCAAAAACTTCAAACGCTTGCGAATAATCCACCGCCTCCGCCACCCGAAACCAAGACCGTGACCAACCCGGAAACCGGTGAGGAAGAAACGGTAGTGGTGGAAAAACCCGCGCCGGTGCATCTCTGGCCGATTAAAACCGTTTATCCCAATGCGGGAGCGATTTTACCGTTCCATCGCATTGTCGCTTATTACGGCAATTTATATTCAAAAAAAATGGGCGCGCTGGGAGAATATCCCGAAGGAGAAATGCTGGCCCGACTGGACGCGGAAGTTAAAAAATGGAAAATGGCGGACCCGGCAACGCCAGTTCAGCCGGCCCTGCACTATATCGCGGTGGTGGCGCAGGAAAGCCCCGGTGATAGCGGCAAATACCGGCTCCGTATGCCCTTTTCCGAAATTGACAAAGTGCTGGCGATGGCGGAGAAAATAAGAGCGATTGTTTTTCTGGATGTGCAGGTCGGTTTTTCCACCGTGGAGATGGAAATACCTCTCTTGGAAAAATATCTGAAACTACCGAACGTGCATCTGGGTATTGACCCGGAATTTTCAATGAAAAACGGCATTCGGCCGGGCAAAGTGGTGGGCACGCTGGACGCGGCGGATATAAATTTTGCCGCCGACTATTTGGCGAGGCTGGTGAGAGAAAATAATCTGACGCCGAAAATTCTGGTGATTCACCGCTACACGCAAAAAATGGTAACCAACTATCAGCAGATAAAGCCTTTGCCGGAAGTGCAAATCGTGATGCATATGGACGGCTGGGGACCCAAAGCCAAAAAAATCGGCACCTACCAGCAGTTTATCTATCCGGAGCCGGTGCAGTTTGCCGGATTTAAGTTATTCTACAAAAACGATACCTTGGAGCCCGGCATGTCCATTTTTGAACCGGCGGAATTGCTTAAGTTAAACCCCCGGCCGATTTATATACAATATCAGTAAAGGTGGTATAATATCTATTATGCCAGAGGAACAAGGAAAATTTACTTTTAGAAATAGACTCCCAGGGAAGCGAAGCGAAATTCCAGAATTTAAACCGGGCTTACCTGCAGATAAAATCCCAAAAAGTGATGAAGCTCCGGCACCGGATGAAGAACAGGAAAGAAACGGCGATAATGATAAACATGGACACAAATAACGAGCAAAAAGCGTGGCGGGCAGTAAAATATAGTCAGCGGTTTTTGAATGCTTTCCGCGGTATATACATTGTATTTAAAGCAACAAGACATATCTGGATTCATATTCTTTCTGCAGTTTTAGTTTTAATTTTGGGGTTTTATTTTAAAGTTTCCACGCTGGAATGGGTCGCGATTGTTTTCGCCGTCGGCTTCGTGTTCGTGGCGGAAGCGTTCAACACCGCGATTGAAATTGATATGGATTTAACTTCGCCAGAATATCATCCCTACGCGCGGGACACCAAAGATGTGGCAGCCGCCGCGGTCATTTTGTCGGTAATCACCGCGGGTCTTATCGGCCTTATCATTTTCTTGCCAAAAATTTTTTAACCTGATAGTATTTCTATATGAATCTCAACGCAAAAATCTTTATCGGGGTTATATTAATTTTAATTCTCGGAGTGGTACTGACCATAATGCTCGGCGGCGGCTCCGCGGTGCTAGGGCCGGGAACATACGATGAATTTGCGATGTGTCTCAAAGATAAAGGCGCCGTTTTCTACGGCGCTTTTTGGTGCGAATATTGCAACGCGCAGAAGAAAATGTTCGGCGTGTCGCAGAAACTTCTGCCTTACGAAGAATGCTCCACTCCCGACGGCCGCAGTCAACTGCCGGTCTGCAAAGAAAAAGGCATCACCGGCTATCCCTTATGGGAATTTGCCGACGGCTCTCGGCTGAACGGGGTCGTGCCGTTCGAACAGCTGGCGGAAAAAACATCCTGTCTCTTGCCGGCTCACGAGGCGGCGGAATAATATATGAATCCCGTTTCCGTGCACTACCTAAACGTTTTCCTTGGTTCGGGCGCCATCGCCCTGCAAATTTTTTCGGTCTTGGCGCTTCTCTTGCTCTTTTTTCGCCCGAAAGAAAAAAGAAATTTTTATCTTGATTTCATTGATAAACATTTCTTGATTCTAAGCTTTTTTATTGCGCTGTTCTCTTCGGTTTTTCCTCTGGTTTATTCCGGAGTTATCGGCTTCCTGCCGTGCGTTTTGTGCTGGTGGCAGAGAGTTTTTATGTTTCCGCTTTTCTTTATGTTCGCGGTGGCGCTGTGGGACAAAGACCGCAGAGTCATTCGCTACGCTCTGCCGCTGGTGTCCGCCGGTTTCCTCGTCTCCCTGTATCAAAATTTCTTTTACTATTTTGGCGAGAACTCCGGCTTGCTCTGCGATGCTTCCGGCGTGTCCTGCTATCAACAATTTGTCTCCGAATTTGGCGGCTACATTTCCATTCCCATGATGGCGCTGACGGCCTTTTTTGCGCTGTTGACTTTGCTCGCAGTAGCCCATTTTTACAAAAAAGGAGAGTAATGCTACAATCCTTTAATGCAGGAGATAATCTATGTTCTGGATTTCGGCTCCCAATATTCCCACTTAATTACTAGGCGTATTCGCGAGCTGGGAGTTTTTGCGGAGCTTGTATCGCCCCATATCCCTCTGGCAAAACTAAAAGAGTCCAAGGGCATAATTCTCTCCGGCGGCCCACAAAATTTATCCGACTCTCAGGCGCTCCGAGTGGATAAAAAAGTTTTTGCGCTTGGCATACCAATATTGGGTATTTGCTATGGGATGCAATTGACTGCGTTTGAGCTGGGCGGGCGAGTCAAAGCCGGCGCTCACCGGGAATATGGCTCTACGGAAATAACCATTAAAAAAGCCACCGGAATTTTCAAAGGTCTGTCCGCCAAACAGAAAGCCTGGATGTCTCATGGAGATCAAGTAGTCAAAATACCGCAAGGGTTTGTCAAAACCGCCGGTTCTCAGAATTGTCCCATTGCCGGCATGGAGAATCAACTAAAAAAGATATTCTGCCTGCAATTTCATCCGGAGGTCGTGCACACTCAAAATGGCACCAAAATTTTGGCCAATTTTATTAAAATTTGCAAAGTTAAACGCACCTGGTCCATGCAAGGTTTTGTCGCTAAATCCATAGCCAAGATAAAAAAAGATGCAGGCAGAGACAAAGTTATTTGCGCGCTCTCCGGCGGCGTGGATTCGTCCGTGGCGGCGACCATGGTTCACCGCGCCATAGGTAAAAACTTGACCTGTATTTATGTGGACACGGGCCTGATGCGCCAAGGCGAGACCGAGCGACTCAAGACTGTTTTCAAAAATCATCTGCATATGAATTTTAAGGTTATTCACGCGGAGAAGCAATTTCTGAAAAAATTAAAAAATGTGACCGACCCGGAGCAAAAACGAAAAACCATCGGCGAACTTTTTATCAGAGTATTTGAGCAACAGGCGCGCAAACTCGGCAAAATTAAATATCTGGTGCAGGGAACACTTTACACCGACGCTGTCACTTCTGGAGTGAGCATTGGCGGCAAACATACCGCTTCCATTAAATCTCATCACAATGTCGGCGGTTTGCCCGAAAAAATGAACCTAAAATTAATTGAACCCCTGCGGGAACTATACAAAGACGAAGTGAGGCAGATCGGCAGGATGCTCGGGTTGCATAAATCAATAACGGAGAGGCAGCCGTTCCCGGGCCCCGGTTTGGGAGTTCGGATTATTGGAGAGATAACCAAAGAACGAGCCGATACCCTCAGACTGGCCGATGCGATTGTGTGCGAAGAGGTAGAAAAAAGCGGCCAAAAAATAGAGCAATATTTCGCGGTTTTGCCCGACCTAAAATCGGTCGGTGTGCAGGGTGATGCCCGAACATACGGCCATCCGATAATTATTCGCGCGCTGACCAGCAAAGAATTGTTGACCGTCGATTGGGCGCGGCTGCCGCATGAACTTTTGGCAAAAATTTCAACTCGGATTACCAACGAAGTCCCCGGCATTAACCGCGTCGTCTACGACATAACTTCCAAACCCCCGGCGACAGTGGAATGGGAATAAAACATGTATGTAAAGTACTACGTAATACACTACATACTCGGTTTAGTATGTTGAATTTAGAAGATAGCTTTATTACATAGGGGTCTTTAGAGTTATTAACACTAGGTTATTTATGTTGCTTGACTTGGACTGGTGTTTGATATAATATAACAAATATGTTATATTAGCTAAAGGTCGAGATATTATATGCTAAATGAATCAAAAATTGTATGGTCCGTAGATTGGGGAACAATAGATCGTAAGAATTGGGCAGAAAAAGAGCGAGCTAAGTATGAAAATGAAAATAAAAAAGAATACGAATTATTTTCTAGAAAACTGATTTGGTTTCAGGGCAGGACTCTAAATGAGCTTCGTAAGAATCGAGATGTGGAGCCAATAGGCGAAAACAGCAATGGGCACAAATTAAATTTCAGAATATACAAAAAAACAGTAAGAATATTCGGGTATCTAGAGAGTAATTACCTAATATTCCACGCCCTTTTATTTCTAGTTAAAAAAACCAATCAAATTACGTTAAGAGACCTAAGAACTTTTAAAGAAAGAATGAAAAAATATGAAAAATAAAAAGATGGAAATGAGCGAAAGTAGAAAACACGATTTTAGGTTTGAGGTTGCTAACCTTATTACAGAAGCGAGATACCATTACGGACTTACACAGGCTCAGTTGGCAAAAAAAGTAGGAACTCAACAGCCAAGCATCGCAAGAATAGAAAGCGGTAGCACTTTACCCAGTTTGAGTTTTTTAGAGCGCTTAGCTGATTCTATTGGCACCTTTCTTGTTGCTCCCCAATTTGGTTTCATGGTTCATGGGAATGTGTTTATAGGAGAAGTCGTAAAGCAAGAACTTAATACGGGAAGTGTCGTGACCCCCTATTATAATAATGAATTAAGCTCTAGTATTTCTTCTTATTAAATAATTAAGTAAAAAATTATGGTAGATCCAACAAAAGTAGACATGAATCAATTGCCCAAGAAATTTATCGATGGCGCAATTGGCGCTCACGCAAAAGGCGTTTTTTACCTTGCTTTAACTTCAGGAAGCAATCTGGATACCTTTGCAGCCATTCCTCAAACAATGAAAAGCATAGCCGCTTGGATGAATACACAGATTCAAACTTACGAGAAAGCATACGGAGAAATAGACATGAACCCACCTAAAATTACCAGTCCTATTCAAAAATCAGATTTAAAAAATCCGGGAGATAATAAATAAAATTTGCTACAATCAAAGGGTGTCAACTTTCACCCCAAAAGAAAAATTCCTGTTACAAAAATTAAACACTCCGGCCAAAGTGCAGGATTTTTTAAACAAGCTTCGCTTCAATTTTGAGAGGGGCGGGGAGACCCTAAAAAGCCCGCTTTTTACGCTAAGGCATAAGAGTGCGCATTGCTTTGAAGGGGCGCTCCTGGGGGCTTACATCTTGTCTAGGCATGGTTTTAAGCCTCTTTTGATGCATCTCCAAGCGACGCAGGGCGATTATGACCACGTGATTGCGCCTTTTCGGGTTCGCGGGCTTTGGGGGGCATTGTCCAAGACCAATCACGCGGTTTTGCGCTACCGTGAGCCGGTTTACAAAAATATTCGCGAGCTGGCGATGTCGTATTTCCACGAATATTTTTTAGACAACGGCCGGAAAACCCTGCGCCGATATTCTGCGCCACTTAATTTAAACCGTTTCAAAAATTGGCCGACAGCGGAGCGAGATTTATGGCAGATTGATAAGGCACTGGACAAGGTAAAACACCATAATATCGTTCCACAATCTTACCGTAAAAGACTCCGCAAGGCCGACCGTGTTGAAATCCAAGCCGGAAAAATAGTAGAATGGAAAAAATGATATAATTAAATTATGCCTAGAGAACGACCAGAAATATTAACAAGAGCGCCAAAAGGTAGAGATGCAAAGATTACTTACGCAACGGAATTTAGAGATATGTTGCGCGAAAACCCTGGGATAATTAAGATTGCGATAAGACTTGCTGATGAAGCTGTGGAAAAATATGAACCTAAGAACATACAGATTGGGTCATACAGATTAAAATATAACAGAGAATCCAGAGGATGGTTTATAGATTCTGATTCAGGGCAGACCTCGATTCTTAATAGACCAGAGTTTGGTAGGGGTGTATTTTTGGTCCCAGGAAAACCCTCCACCGATATTGAATCGGGTCTTAAAGTGACCGTATTGGGACGTTCTCTTAGAGAAGGAATTGGTGGGGATCGCTCCAGGTTTGACAAGGCAGATTATTTTAAATTTTATTTTAAAGGCAAGGCTTTTTTTGTAAAAAGAAGCTTTATTACTATAACACCAGGTTTTGAAGAGTTTCAAAGTATTGTAAGAGCAAAAAAAGCACTGTCTGACTTAGATAATGTACGATTGGTAGAGGCACAGATGGGGTATCAGGATAATAATGAAAGCTGGTATATTTCTAAATGGGAAAACCTAGAGTCGGCCGGCTTTTTACCAGAGAATAGTCTTTTTGGTGGACCTGATAATTATGGGAAACATAGAAAAAGGGGAACTTTTTTGCAAGACAGTAAAAATATTACTGAGGAATTTAATGATTACTCAGCTACCGAGCAAACTATTTTGAGCAGATTATACAAAGCGGGCATAGTAAAAGATGCCGATAATAATTTATTTTATAATCTTAAAACAAAACAATTTATATTTTTAGATTTAGGCTTTAATGAATCTAAGGGGTTGGGTAATCCAATACGTAAACCTAGAGAATAGTTATGAATAATCTAGAAGAACGGGTGCGGAAAACGGATTAAATTTTAAAAATAGCTGGGTTTGAAATGCGGGAGCGGGGGTGTATAATTCAACATATTACTCATAATCTTTAAAACTATGCTTTATTTATTTCTTTTGGGCAGGGTATTACTGGGGGGCTATTTTATGATGAGCGGCTATAATCACTTTAAGAACTTAGGCATGCTAACCGGCTACGCGCAGTCCAAAGGCGTGCCAATGGCCAAGACCGCGGTTTGGTTTACCGGTTTGATGATGTTTTTGGGCGGCTTGGGAATTTTGCTGGGAGTCTATGTGCAATGGGCGGTTCTCCTGCTTGCCGTTTTTCTGGCGATTACCACTTCCAAGATGCACCGCTACTGGGAGGTTGCCGAGCCGATGGCGCGCATGGGCGAACAAGTGAACTTCTACAAAAATTTCGGCTTGCTCGGAGCCGTGCTCATGCTACTGGCGATTCCGACTCCCTGGGTTGCCGCTTTATTTTAGAACCCAAAGATATTTTCCAGCAATTTTTTGAACCAACTTTTCGGCGGTTCGGCGATTTTTTCTGTTGCCAGCGGCGGGATTTCTTGCACAATGTCTGACTTGGGTGCCAACTTTTTAATTTTTGGCGCCGGTTTTATTTCCTGCTTTTCAAACTTTTGCATAGTCTCGCTCCAGGTTTTTCCCGAGACCGCCGAAATTGCGTAAGCGGTTTCCCAAATTCGGCTGTTTATATTTTCGCCCCTGATGCCGCCGTCCGCGTCTTGCGTGGTCGCCAGGTAATCCACGGGAGTATTGCCTGCCCCGTCTTTAGCGGGGTCGCTTCTTTCCCAGTCCTCCTGTTTCTCACCAAGTGCCATAAGGCCTTCCAGTGCCCAAGCAGTAGAGGAGACGCTATTAACCCAACTGCCGTCGTTTCTTTTACTTTGTGTCTCCTGCAGGAAAGTTTTTGCTTTTGTTACAGCATTTTGAGCGGCTTCGTTCTCTTCCGCTTGCGCCAAGACCGCTAACGCCGCGCCGGTCATATCAATACTTTCATCCCAAGAGCCGTTTTCCTTCTGCCGGCCCAATACAAACTCAAAACTCTTCTTTATTGTCTCTTCTTCCGGGCCATAACCGGCATTAAATAGCACAATCAGCGCGAAAATATCGTCGTTATCCAGGTTGGCGTCGCCGAATTGCCGGCCGTCAAAACCGGCAATTATTTTTTCCACATAATTTACCCCATTAGTGTTGTAAGGATTCAGCCCCAGCGCCATTAAGGCCATCGCTCGCCGTTCGTAATCAGTCAGGCGCGGATTTTGAAGCTGGTCGGTGCCTAAGTACTTAATTAGTTTTATTGTTGGCGTTTGGTAATTTCCCGAAGCCAGCGCCAAGGCCGTCCAATCGGTATACAGGTCTTCGCCGAAAGAACCGTCTTCTGCTTGTTGTGAAATTATAAACTCAAAGGCTTTGACTAAATCGAATTCCGCTTGGGTAGCCGCGCCCAAGACGCTACCGCTAGTTGTTCTTTTTCTACTACCGCTTCCCCCGGAAGAGCCGCCGCTGGAAGGTTCTGGCGCGGCGGGCGCGGTGACCGTTAACTGTTCCGTCGGAAAATAAAAATCTTCTTTGACACCGACATCATAGGAACCGGCGGGGATTCCGGAAAAAGCAGCTTCTCCATTCGCGTCAACCGCCTGCGTTAGGACTTCAATCGGGGAAAATGGATCGTCGGGATTAGGCTGGGTCAACCCTACGGTGACCCCTTCTCTTACCAGCCAAGCGTTATTTTCATAATCATAGGCTTCGGTCGCGACGGTAAGAGTGTCGGCCGTGGTTATATTTTGCCCGCTTACCAGCACCACTCTGTTTTGCGGACCGAAATATACATAGACGCTTTCACCGCCGGACAAAATGGTCCGATCCATGCCGATGCCCGGGTAGCCGTTGTCCACCGTGTATTGCCAGTTGTCGCAATTATTGCCCGCGGAACTATCAATGCATTTCAAATAAAAAGACCCGAAAGAATCAAAATATTGCAAGTCGGAGATTTCCCAACTATCGTCCCCCAAGTCCGCATCGTTCAAAATTGCCAGGACGCTGGCCGGATCTATCGCCTGCCCCTGTAATTCCGCGGTGCCAGCCGGGAAGGGCACATCTGCGGAAAAAAATACCGTCTCCCCGCTTCTTAAAGTTAGGTTTACGGTAGTTCCCTCCGCCAGCGCCAGATTGCGCGCGCCAGCGGCCAAGAGCATTAAAACAAAGACAATTCGCAGAAATTTTTTCATAATTTTTTAAACTTATTAATTAATAAACCTTTTCATACTTCCAGGATACGACATCTCCCGGCTTAAGCTGGTAATTGGAAACCCCGACCGCCGCCTTTTTGCCATTCACGTAATATATCCAAGTTTGCGTTCCGTTTCCCTCCAGTCCGTTGATAGAGTCAATAAATTTTCCCAAGCCCGCGTAATTTTTTTCTGTGAATGTTATTTCTCCCTTGGCGCGCATTTCCTTCATTAGTTCGTAGACGGAAGATTCTTCCGTGGCGGTAAAGGATAGTTCTGTTTTTATTTCCGCCGAACTATTCCCGGACTCGCCACGAAAATTTTCTGCTGAAAATTTTCTCTGTCCGTCGCCGACGCTCCTACCAAGGGCTCGCTCGGGAATATTTCGGCTAATTAAAATAACCAAAACAACCGAGATTATTCCTATAATTATTATTATTTTATTTCTTCTCATAAACAAAAAAATTCTGTGCCGGCAGAATCTGTGTCTTCCCTAAAAATAAAGGAAGGTTCTCCTGCTCGGGACTCCCCCGTCAGACGGGGGTAAACAGAAATGAATGGTGTTCGGACTTGTCCTCGTCAGACGAGGCTTACCGTAGCGGCACTGTACCGGAATCACACCGGTTTCCCCAATTCACTTCTTTTAATTTTTTAAAAGGAACTTACTTAGTATATACTTACCATACCCGATGTCAAAGAAAACTGTGGAAAAACGCATAATGGTTTTTGGCACCTTTGACGGTTTGCACCCGGGGCACCTTAATTTCTTCAAGCAGGCCCGGGCACTTGTAGCACAAGTGCCCGGGCAGGCGCGAGACCTGGCCCGGGGTGGATTTTTAATAGTTTCCGTGGCGCGCGACCGCAATGTTTTGAAGATTAAGGGCCAGTTGCCGGTTTTGAGCGAGCGGCAGAGAGTCGCGCTACTTCAGAAAACAAAATTGGCGGACAAAGTTGTTTTATCGGGGCTTAAGAATCACCTTCCTCATATTCTAAAAGAGCGCCCCGACATAATCGCGCTCGGCTATGACCAGAAAGATTATATAAAAAATTTAAAGAAAGACCTGAAAGCAAAAAACCTCTCCGTAAAAATTGTGCGCCTCAAGCCCTACAAGACGCGTATTTATAAAAATGCACTGCTCAAAAAATACACCACCCCTCCCGACCAAGGGTCGGGACGCCCCTCCTAAACTTAGGAGGGGAGGATTACCACCCCGCTCCGACTAGGTCGGGGCACTCCTCCTTCAAAAGGAGGAGAGGGTATTTCTTAGGAGTTATTTTTCATTAATTATCTCAAACAAAATTCCTTCTGTACTAGGATTAATTGGAACTTGATAAGCATTTAGTTCTCCAAATGGAAATAGAGAGTGTACAGGCGTAGTTCTAACATTGTCTGAACTGCTTATTCTGGGAGCTTGATTATATATGGTGTGTCCTCCTAATGGAATAAGCCCTTCATTATATGGATTTTCTGTATCGGGAATAACGATAGCCGGCCCACCGACACGGTCGTCGTTCCACTTTACTTTTCCAAATTTGACAGAACCGTCTTTAAAATGAATGCGAACATGTATGCTAGATGTCGGTCCGGCCTGTCCCAACAAACCAACTAATTCTGACGCATTAATCAACTCAGGTTGTTGTTTTGGCGTAATTGATTCAGGTCCACTCATATCCTATATTATATCACAAGATTTTATTGAATTAAGCTCCCTCGAACATCGTCCCAGGTTTGATTCCTCTCCTCTTTATTGAGGAGGAGTGCTCGGTAAGCCGAGCGAGGTGGTGATTTTTCTGACGACCTTCTCCGTTGCTGTGCTAATTTCCAAATTTGTGAACCTCAATACTCTTATATTCAATCCTTCAAAAAATTTGGTACGAATATTATCATACTCTTTATTAAATTTATGAATTGGGCCGTCAATTTCGATTACTAATTTTTTTTCGGGACAGTAGAAATCTGCTATATAGCCACCAATGCTATGTTGTCTTCTAAACTTAAAATCAAGCTGGGAATTTTTTAGATGCATCCATAATAAAATTTCCTCAGGAGTACTGTTGTTTCTCAACTCTTTTCTGCGATGATATAAACTTTTAATATTATTTACGATTTTCACTGATTTATCCTCCCCGCCTAAAGTTAGGCGGGGTGCCGAAGGCGGGGCGGTGTTTAATTATACCACCTCTTTACGAATCGTGATTAATAAATCAAGGTCAAAATCTCCTGCAGAGCGCCGGCTATGAGAACCAGCATAACCAGCCCGACAATCCAACTGCTCAGACGCAGGCGGTAGGCCGGTTCTTGGTCTCCCTTTGTTTTAACCCGGCGCCAAATAGCGGTTAAGAGCATTGAATCGGTGGCGCCCAAGACCGCGCCGACGAACCCCATAATTAAAATAAAATTTTGGGTCAGTAGGAGCAAAAAAACTGGCGGCGCCATGGCCGCGATAAACGCCCGATTATGCCGGAGACGAAAATCATATTTGAATTGGTCCACTAGGTAAAGCCCAATTACCAGCAAAGAAGTGGAAATCGCCAGAAAGCCGATAGCCGATCCCAAAACCAGCGCCCACGGTCCCAGAACATCGGCAAAAGTTTGAATTGCCTCCGGCGACACAGCTGAACCGGCAATCCCGACGGCGGCTAGAGCGAAAAGCAATGTCAGCCCGGCGCACGCGCCTACGCTGACCACGATAATTTTTTTTAGTTTTTGCCGCTCCTTCCCCAAAACGTCAACCATTTCGGGAATAGCCGGTATGCCGAAGAGGGCAAAAAGCAAAACTCCATAGGGTAGAAAGACATCCTGGACCCCCAAGCTTACCAGTGGCAGATTACTGAAGTCAAAATGAAATAAACCCGCGGCGGTCAGGATGACCAAAAGGCCGAGCAGGGCGGCGGTCAGAACCGTCTCAATTCGCGCCACCGGATTGGTGCCCAGAAAAATAAAAATGCCGAAGAGCAGGGCGTAGACTAGCTGATAGGCAAGTTCGTTGCCGCCCAAAAACGGCCCGGCTAAAAAAAAGGCGAATTTTCCGCCCAAGATAAGATAGATAGCCAGCGAACCATAGTAGCCCAGGGTGCTGGATATTTTGGCAAATTCTCCCCAGCCGTTTCCCAAATATTTTTGAGCAAAACCGGGCAAACGGTGTTTCTGCCGGGTAGCCAGAACTACTTCTCCGTACATCAGGTGTAGCAGAGTCATAATGACGCCCACGGCCAGAAAAAAAAAGATTCCCGACAGCAGGCCGCTCTGCCCGATAGCGTAGGGAACGCCGAAAATACCGGCTCCGATAATCGTGCCGATGAGAATGGAATAAGCTCTAATACTGGTTTTCATAAAAAATAATGGTTGCGGTCAAACATTCAATATGACCGGAATAACCACCGGCCGCTTGGCGGTTTGCTGGAACAGGAATTTGGAAATATTTTCGCCCAGCGCGGATTTGATGTAATCAAAATCTATGGGATGCCCGCCCGCATGACTCGCGTCAGCGTGTCGGGCGGGCATTTTGGCGGTCGCGTCTTCCACGGATTTCTTGATGATGATGCGCACCTGGCGCAAAAGTTCCTGGTTCTCTTTTAAATAGACAAAACCGCGAGAGATTAAGTCCGGCGATTTTTTCAATTTGCCGGTTTTCTGGTCTACCAGCGCGATAATCACGAACATGCCGTCTTGCGCCAACATGACCCGGTCGCGCACGACTACATCCTGCACGTCGCCGATGGATAGCCCATCCACGACCATCATAGAAGCTGGGGCTTTTTCCTTGCGGGTGCTTATCTTGGAGCCGTGGTCTACAATTTCCACTATCGTGCCGTTGTCGGGCACGACTATATGGTCTTTGAGCACACCTAATCTTTCGTGGATAAGCTGGGCGTGAATGCGTAGCATGGAATGATTGCCGTAGCCGGGCATGAAAAATTTCGCGCCCACGGTTTTGTTTATCCAAACCAAATCTTCCTGCCGCGCGTGCCCGCCGGAATGCACTTCGGCGATGCCGTAATGAATCAATTTCAAATCATGCCGGTATAGGTTGTCCTTAAGTTTTTGAATATTGACTTCGTTGCCCGGAATGACGGAGGAGGAGAAAATTATCGTGTCGCGCGAGTTGAGCTTGATGTATTTGTGATTATTCATTGCCATGCGCATCAGCGCCGCGAATTCTTCGCCTTGGGCGCCGGTGGCGATGACCACGATGCGGTCGGGGGGATAGTCGTCTATATTTTGCGCCTCAATGAAGATGCCGGGTTTCGGTTTGAGCATGCCGGCCAGTTTCGCGATTTCAATGTTGTTGCGCATGCTCCGGCCTTCCACGATAATTTTTTTGTTGTGGCGCTCGCAGATTTCCACGATTTTTATCATCCGGTCAAATTGCGAGGCAAAAGTGCCGATAATCAGCCGGCCTCTGGTTGTCTTTATCAATTCCTCAATGTTTTTCTGCACATCTCTTTCGGAAATGGAGAACCCCGGCACTTCGGCATTGGTGGAATCGGCGACCAGGAGGAGATTTTTCTGCTGGCCCAACCCTTGCCATTTTTTCTCTTCTTTCGGCGTCGGTTTGCCGTTGTCGTGGTCCAGTTTCAAATCGCCGGAGACGATTATGTTGCCGTAGGGCGTGCCAATGACGGCCGCCATGGAATCCGGAATGGAGTGATACACCGGAAAGAAACCGAGCGACAGCTCGTTGAATTTTATCTTGGTGTCTTGGTCCACAACCTGAAGCGTCAGGGGCGGCTTGCCCACGAATTCTTCCTGGCGCTTTTTTATCATCAAGCTGGTCAGATATTGGGTATAAATCGGCGGGTTGCCGATGCGTTCCATAATGAAGGGGATGCCGCCGATGTGGTCCAAATGCCCGTGGGTGATGACCACCGCGCGGATTTTATTTTTTCTTTCCTCAATATATTTGAAGTTGGGCAGGGTATAATCCGCGCCCATGGCTTCTTCTTCGTCAATGAAATGAAAACCGAGGTCCAAAACGATAATGTCGTTTTCGGATTCCACGACCAGCATGTTGCGTCCGACTTCCTCCACGCCGCCGAAGGGGATTACGCGGATAACACCCTTTTCCACCGGCGGAATTTTCGCCTCCGGAGCGTTTCTCGGCTTGTTTTTTTCACCGTAAGGCCGATTACTGCCGCGGCTCGGTCCGTAGCCTCTTTTGGAATACTGATAGGTGGAGCTTTTGGCCGTCCGCTTTCTGGGCACGGGTTCGGTCCGGGCAGGAATTTTATTTTCTTCCCTTTTTTCATCCCCGCCTACAACGCTATGCGCAGCATTGCGGGCAGGTTCAATTCGGAGGGAACTGAAAGTCAATCTGGTTTTTTTGGTCATATATTATTTTTTAGCGAATATTTTCCATACGTTTTCCGTTTTAGTGAACCAAGCATACACGTTGGCGAAACGGTCCGAGGGCGAGGTGAGCCGGTTCAGTTTCAAGCCTTCCAAATTGTCTCCGATTACATAAATAAAATCCGGACTGTATAAGAAAACCGCCGGCATATCTTTTTTCACTTCGCTTTCAAACTGGACGTATTTTTTTGCCCGGGCTTCGGCGTCAACAGTGACAAACGCGTCCTCCAGCAATTTGTCCGCTTGCGCGTTGGTGTAGATGGCGACGTTCTGCCCCGGGTCCTTGCGCTGGGAAGAATGCCAAAAAGCAAAAAGGTCGGATTCGCGGTTTACAATTTGGCCGAAGAGCAAGGCATCATACTGCCGCGGGCGGATGACATTTTGGTTCAGGTTGCCCGCCTCGAAAGTTTTAACGTCAACTTTCATACCCACTTCGGCGAGGTTTTGCCGAATGAGCTCGGCCGTCGCCACCAGCTCCGGCGCGTTGCTGGTGGAGATTGAAAACTGGAGCGGCACATTCGTCTTTTTCTTATTTAGGGTGGTGGTCTTATGCCGCAAACCGTCCTCGCCCAGTTGCCAGCCATTTTTTTCCAAATTTTCCTGCACCCTCCGCACAACTTCCTCTCTGGTCGCTTGATTATTATTGTCAATTTCCCCGTCGGCCGCTATATTCGGCGGCAGAGGGCTGTCAATGGCGACTCCGTAGCCGCGGAGCACGTCGCGCACGATTCTTTCTTTGTCAATGGCGTCGTGGATGGCGCGCGTCACCGCTTTGTCCAGGAAAAGTTGGTTCTGGTTTTGGTTAAAAAATAGCCCGAAGACCCGCGGCAATACTGCCTTCTTTACTTCGTATTTTTTTTCTTTCAGGGCGGAAGCTACAGCCGGGGTCAGGGAACTTATCTGGCTGACCGCGCCTTTCTCAAACGCCTGGACCAGCTCCTCCTCGTTCGGAAAGAAGCGGAAATTTATTTCTCGGATGTACGGTTCGCCCAGCGCAAAGCGTTCAAAAGCGGACAGTTGGAAAGCATTTATTACCCCGCCGGAGCCTTTCTCTACCTTGCCTATTTTATAGGGGCCTGAGCCGACCGGAGCAGTGTTGGCGGCATTCAGTTCCAGGGGGTCGTTTTCCCAGAGCGCTTGGGGCATGATACCGAGCGCGGCGTTTTCCAAAAAATTTGCGTTCGGCTGGCGCAGAGTGAACTCCAGAGTCTTATCGTCCACTCTAGTTGCCGTGACACCCTCCCAATTCACTTTCTGGGGACTGGTAATGACCGAATTTTTTACCTGGTCTATCGTGAAAATGACGTCGTCCGCGGTGACCGGTTCTTGGTTGTGGAAATAAATATTGTCTTTCAGCGTAAAAGTGTAAGTGAGCCCGTCTTTGGAGACTTCGTATTTTTCCGCCAGGTCCGGAATCGGCCCCGTGCCGCCGTTTTTGCGCATCAGGCCCGAATAAATCAGAGACACCATATCCGAATCCGCCGGCGAGCTGGCCAGCACGGGATTGATGAAGCGGGGAGTGCCGATGATGCCCTCGGAAGTCGCTCCGCCCTCAAAAGGCACGCGCACCGTCAGGGAGCGGTTGACACCCTGCAGAATCGCCAAAGCGCTGACGAACAGAGTTATGACCAACACCGCAAAAACTCTTTGTTCCTTTTTGGAAAAAGCAGCGATGGCTCCGTTTATTTTTTCTTTGGTGGGCAATTTAAAACTGCGTATGGGGTTTTGGAGACTCATAAGAATGCAATAGGTAAGAAAGAGGGATTAACTAATTATAGACAAAAGGGCAAATAAAGCAAAAAGAATGGCGCAAACCAAAGACAAATAAAAAAGAAACTTTTCAAATCCCCGGCGGGTGTGGTGAAAAGACCCCATATCGCTGCCGCCCAAGGCCCCGCCCAAGCCGGCGGCGGATTGCTGCAGCAGGATTGCCGTTACCAGTATTACCGCGAGGATTATCTGCGCGTAGGGCAGAATTACCGCAACTAAATTCATCTTGTTGTCTATTATCGCATACTTCGGCCCGAAAAGCAAATGCGCAACATTGACTCTGCCCTCTCAGGCGGTATACTTATTTTATGAAAACCGGCACGACTATTTTGGATTTATTCAAAAAATTATTCCATAACTTCAACGCGCGGCAGATGAAGGACGCGACTATTGCGTTTAAAAAACATCTGGACGACGGCGGCAAGATGCTTCTGGCCATGGGTGGGGCGATGTCTTCCGCTCAACTCGGAGTAACATTGGCGCCTATGATACGAGAAAATAAAATGCATATCATTTCCTGCACTGGCGCGAACCTGGAAGAATCCATTTTCCGCCTCGTGGCGCACAAGAGCTACAAAGATTATCCGGATTATAGATATTTTACCAAAGAAGACGACCAGAAAATTTTAGAAAGAGGGGAAAGACGGGTGACCGACACTTCCATTCCGGAGGAAGAAGCTTTTCGGGTCATAGAGCCGATTATTTTGAAACGTTGGAAAGAGGCGGAAAAAAACGGCCAGCGTTTTTTTCCGCACGAGTATTTTTACCAGATTCTCCTTTCCGGCGAACTAAAGGGCAAGTACGAAGGCGACCCCGAGCATTGCTGGCTCCTGGAAGCGGCCAAGAAAAATTTACCGCTAGTCGTGCCCGGCTGGGAGGACTCCACTCTCGGAAATATTTTCTCCGGCTACTGCAAGGCAGGGGAGGTGAACCCCAATGTCATGAAAACCGGCGTGGAATATATGATGTACTTATATGATAAATATGTTGAGCTTTCGGAAGCGGGGTCCGGCCTCGGATTTTTTCAAATCGGCGGCGGCATTGCCGGCGATTTCCCGATTTGCGTGGTGCCTTCCATCAAATACGATTTGAAAAAACCGGTGCGCCCCTGGGGCTACTTCTGCCAGATTTCCGATAGCACCACTTCCTACGGCTCCTATTCCGGCGCGACCCCCAACGAAAAGATTACTTGGGACAAACTGACAAAAGACACCCCCATGTTCGTAATTGAATCCGACGCGACCATCGTCGCCCCGCTCATCTTTGAGGCTATTCTGGACCGTTATACTTTAAGCGAGAAATAAATTGCAATACGTTCACGTCAAAGTAACCGCCGGCGCGCGCAAGGAATGGATAAAACCCGCCCGCTCTGCATCCGGGCAGGAATCCAAGGACCATTTTGAAGTTTCCGTGCGCGAAAAAGCCGAGCGCAATCTGGCAAACACCCGCGT
>CAZPJV010000010.1:0-18589 GCA_964586975.1 uncultured Candidatus Saccharibacteria bacterium | reverse complement strand
ATGGAGAATTGGCACGCATATGATCCGCCGCCTCCCACAATCTATTTTCTAAATCCTTGATGTTGGTGCTCATGGTTATTTCGTCTCATCGGTAAACAACTTTAAGTACTTTTTGTACTCAAAATCACGGCCGTATTTTGTACGACGATTGCGCTGCTCTAAAATACCTTCTTTTATGAGAGTTTTTACGAGTGCATTAGCCGCGGGCCTAGAAAGCCCCGTCCACTCCTCTACCTTACGAACGTTAATAATGGGAAGTTCATATAATTTACGCAGTACAACCAGTCCGCTTTTAGCTCTCTGTCCGCCTATGGCGTGAATCTTTGCCATATCTTCCTCTCGGAGAGTGTTAATCTTCTTGGCAGTTTGTACTGCACCTTCGGCAACATTTGCAACGCCCTCAAGGAAAAAGTTAACCCATGATTCAACGTCACCTTTATTGTGATAGGATTCGAGCAAATCAAAATATACTTCTCGATTTTTTTTGAAAAATTCAGAAATATACAATACCGGTCGCTCCAAAATACCTTGATGGCACAGATAAAAAGTAATCAGCAACCGTCCAACGCGACCATTCCCATCTAGAAAAGGGTGAATGGTCTCAAATTGTGCGTGAACGAGTGCAGTCTTTATCAGTGGAGTTAATTCACTCTCTGCATGCAAAAACTTCTCCCATTCAGACAGGGCCATTTTCATCTCTTCTACCGGCGGCGGTACAAAATGTGCGGTTGCCGGAGATGCTCCTCCGATCCAGTTCTGCGAAACGCGAAATTCTCCAGGCGTTTTTCCGGGCGCATCACCAGTTCCTTCTAGCAGTGTTTTATGGACTTCGCGAATCAAACGACTTGAAAGGGGGAGGGATTCTAACCGCTTCAACCCTTCATTCATTGCCTTGATATAATGCAAAATGCGATCTACATCCGGAGGTAAATCGCTCGTCATTTCAACTTCTGCTCGAATAGCATCACTCATCGTCGCTTTTGTCCCTTCTATCTCACTTGAAAGTGCGGCCTCTTTACGTGCATACATAAAGATAAAAAGGTCTATATCTGGCAAAAGTTGTGTTACACCATCAAGTTTACCCACAAGTAAGGACGCCCGAGCATGGAGTTGCTCTGTTAGTTTGGAAAAAGTAAAAGAATCCGCCGGAGGAAACTTCCCGGGAATAAACGCTTTAAATCCTTTTGGTTGTTGTACAAATTCACCTATTTTCATATATTAACAAGTCTATCATAGATGTTAAGATTCTGTCAATTATCTTAACATCTCTTTACTCATTGTTAAGAATACCCCCTTCTTTAAAACTGAAATAGTTGTTTGTCGCGATAATAACATGATCCAAAAGCTCAACACCCATCATCTTACCGGCCTCCACCAACCTTTTTGTGATTTCCAAATCGTCTTCTGATGGTTTCGGATCACCGGATGGATGATTGTGCGCAACCATGATACCGGCGGCTGAATGTTTAAGAGCTGGTTCAAAAACTTCTCGAGGGTGAACTAAGTTGGCGTTCAAAGTGCCCATTGAAATCGTTTCTTTATGCACCAACTGATTTCTGGCGTTGAGATACAGAGCGATGAAGTGCTCTTTTTTGTTATGGCGCAAATCGGTCAATTGAGCCACAACATCTTTAGGAGTAATAATGGTCGGTAGGTTCGTGTCGTTAACTTCCAGTGCGCGTTTTGCGAGCTCAAAAGCCGCGAGAAGCGTTGTGGCCTTTGCAGAATCAATACCACCTATTTTTACTAAGTCCTGATAGGTCATCTGCAAAAGTCGCTTTTTGGAATGATTGATCAAAATCTGTGAGGCAACCTCAATGACATTTTTTCCGGCCTTGCCGGTCCGCAAGAGAATAGCCAAAAGCTCCGAGTCCTTAAGATTCTCGGCCCCTTTGGCGACAAGCTTCTCCCGCGGCCTATCTGATTTTGGTAAATCTTTTATTTTCATTTCCTCTTACCCGGCACATAATCCCCGAACGAAAGCACAGCTTCATACGGGGCAGGCCTTTATCTTTTACCTTCTCCTTGGTTTCCAATCGCTAATAATAATCTTTTTCCTCTGCAATTTCACCACCACCTTTTGACGCTCTTTCCACTTGAGTTTTCGGACAAAATCGATGGGTAAAGTCACGGCAAGTGAGGTTTTGCAGACTTTGGTGATTTTCCTGATATTACTACTGCCCGATTTAGTTATTCCCATAAATACTTATTCGTTTACGTAATCGATTACTTATCTAATAATGAACAGGGATTAATTGAATCCTAGTGAGCGTGGATGGGATCGAACCATCGGCCTCTGTCTTATCAGGACAGCGTTCTACCACTGAACTACACGCTCGCGTGTAAAAAATATAGCAAAAATAAAACATTTGCGCAAACAAAAAGCCCCCGTTTGACGGGGGTTTTTTGTTTATCGTTGGCTTAAGAGTTTAGTATTCTCTGCGTCCTCCACCACCGTAGCCGCCGTTGCCGCCGGAACGAGGGGGTCGGGCTTCCATCGGGCGAGCTTCGTTGACCGTCAGCTTGCGCCCTCCGAAATCCTGGTCATTGAACATAGAGATTGCCTTTTGGGCGTCTTCATCGGAAGACATTTCTACGAATCCAAAACCTTTGGAGCGACCGGACATTTTGTCCATGATAATCGTGGCGGAAACAACGTTTCCGGCCTGCGCGAAGTGCTCTTTAAGAGCATCTTCTGTGGTGCTGTAAGGGAGTCCCCCTACATATAGCTTTGTAGCCATACTTCTTTACTTCTCCCGTTTTGTACTTGTCCCGCCAACGGCGGGAAAAAATCGGGCAAAAACTATTTATAATGTCCCGATGTCCATCGGGACGTAGAAATTCTTGTCGCTTCAAAGGCAAACGAGAAACTTACTACGGGTGGAATCCTACCATATCCCAAAATTAATAGCAAGCCCGCACACTTGTGCACAAGTGTGCGGGCAAGTCAAAATTACTCCTCCTCTTCTTCGTTGCCTATCGCTCCGGATTCCAGGTCGGCGATGATGCCGCCGATATCCCCTTCCAGGATGCGCGGCAGGTTGTGCCAGGATTTTTTGATGCGGTGGTCGGTAATGCGGTCCTGCGGAAAATTGTAAGTGCGGATTTTTTCGGAGCGGTCGCCGGTGCCGATTTGTTCTTTTCTTTCTCCCGCGTATTTTTTGGCTTCTTTTTCTTCCTCCAGCTGTTCCAGCTTGGCCATTAAAATCTGCAGGGCTTTTTCGCGGTTCGCCAGCTGGCTGCGTTCGTTAGTGGAGCGCACATCCAGGCCGGTCGGTTTGTGGATAATGCGCACCGCCGTTTCCACTTTATTGACATTCTGTCCGCCCTTGCCGCCGGAGCGGGAATATTCCATTTCAAAGTCCGCCGGGTTTACTTCCAGATTTACTTTTTTCCGAATCGGCAGAACCGCCACCGAGGCGGTGGAAGTATGCACCCGGCCGTTTTTTTCCGTCGCCGGCACGCGCTGGACGCGATGCACGCCTTGCTCATAACGCAATGACTTATAAACATTTTTGCTTGCCCCGCCAGAGGCGGGGCCTTTGATTTCAAAACTGGCTTCTTTGTAGCCGTTCAGGGCACTCTTGGATTCATAATTGATTTTCCATTGCCACCCCTGCGCCTCCGCAAATTTTTCATACATATGCGCCAGCTCCCACGCGAAAAGCGACGCCTCGTCGCCGCCGGCACCGGCTCGCACTTCCAGCACAATTTCATTTGGAAATTCTTCCGTCGTCTTTGCGTTTTCCTGACTTTTTTTCCACTCTTGCCAATCCATAAAAAATGGTAATTTCCAGAAAGAATTTTAAGAAACGTGTGGGTCCCCTGTCCTTATGACTCCGAGGGCACAGTTTCAGAAATTCTTTCTGGGATTTTGCTTACTTTTTAGCTTTTGCTTTCGTGGCAACAGCTCGTTTCTTGAAGCGTTCTACGCGGCCGGCGGTGTCCATTATCTTTTCGTTGCCAGTGTAAAAAGGGTGGCACTGGCTGCAAATTTCCATTTTGATTTCCGGCAGAGTGGAACCAACCATAAAAACCGCCCCGCAGGCGCAGGTGGCTTTGGTCTGCAAATTATATTTTGGGTGTATATCCTTTTTCATTGCTTGACGATATTATCATTAATTTTCCAGAAAAGCAATTATAATAAATCTATATCCGCCTGGATTTTCGCTTTCAGTCCCATGACGCTTCGGCCATAAGTGCAAGTAGCGCCGCCGGTGCCATAATAACTGCAAGCGGCTCTCTGTTGCGAGCTGGCGCTATTGCCGACCGCACCCAAATCCGTCAAATACATAGCTGAAGCGAAAAACGCGTCCCGCGGCGCCCAGGGGTCCGCGTTGTAACCCAAGGCAGTCTTTAACCGATTCTCAAAAAGTTTCCAAGTGGTGGGAATAAATTGCGCCGGCCCCATCGCGCCGCCATAGCCCGCGACTCCGGCAATAGGACAAGAAACGGGTGTTTCATTCCAAATTCTGCCGAGCCTGGAAGTTATCGCCAGAAAATCTTCCACGTCGCCTTTGCGGCCGGGCAAGCCCATCGGCTTCATCACGTTGACAAAGGGCGTGCCCGTATTTTTGCCGACGCCGGCACCGGTTTGCTGGTTAGTCAGGTAGCACTGGCCGACGTTCGCGCCTAAATTACTCTCTTGGGTCAGAATCGCCAAAAGAAAAGCCGGGTCAACGCCGAATTTTTTCTGGGTTTCGTCGGCGTAAGCCAGAGCGGTGCCGAAATCAATCTTCGTGGAAATACCGGCGAGCGGGAAAAGCGCGGCGCGAATTCTGTCGGCCCGCGCTTTCTTCTCCGCGGCCAGCTGTTGGTAAGCCGCCTCGGTCTGCTGGCTGATGGCGAGCAATCTTTTCTTCTCGGCTTCCGAGACCGCCACTTTTTTCTGCGCACTTTCCAATTCGGCTTTGGCGTCCGTTTCCGCGTCATGTTTTTTTTCTAAATCTTGTTTAACCGCTTCGGTATCCGTTTTAATGCCTCGGATATTATCTACGGATTCCTTAACCGCTTTCTTGATGGACGCGTAAGATTCCAAGTCGCTGTAAAATGTGGAGATGCTTTCGTCCGAAAGGATAAGGTGCATGATAGTTGCATTGTCAAACTCGTTAGTGTTGCGAAGTAGCTGTGCCAAAGATTCGTGCTCGCGCGCAATTTTATTTGAAAGGGATTTGATTTGGGTGTTCTTTTCCGCGATATCCACCTTCAGTTGGGAAATCACCAGCGAGCGCGCTTTAATCTTTGTGCGGAGCGCGTCAATCTGGCTTTGGAGATAGGCCACATCGCCTTTGAGCGTGCCGGTCTGCTTCTGCTGTTCTTTTTGTTTCTCCAGCAGGTCCGCCAGCTGGGCTTCAATCTGCGCCAGTTCGTTTTTACAATAATCTTTGTCGGCTTTGCTGGAAGAACTGGAAATAGTCAAACAATCCACCGCGCCGGCAGATTTATGCGCCATGGTGCCTAAAAATAAAAACGCGACAACAAAAAAAGATATGGTGCTGATTTTTACCATAACTTCATTGTAGCACATTTTCTTATTTCGTTTCTTTCCGGACGCCTGCCCGTTCCGCCGGCGAGCTTTCGGTCGAGACTCCCACCCCTTCGGGCGTCGGCGCGCCTTCTTCTTCCTGTTTGCCTTTCTTTTCCACTTCAATCGCCGACAAATCCACCGGCTCCGGAATTTCTTCTTTCTCTTCAACCTGCGCCACGATAGAAGCCACCACATCCGCGCCCGCCGTGATAGCTTGAACCCCCGCCGGCAATTTAACATCCGACACCAGAATAGTATCGTCCAGAGTTGCCAGTTTGGATAAATCTACTTTTAGGTCATGCGGCAGGTCCGCTGGCAGAGCTTCAACTTCAATTTCATGCAAAACTTTCACCAAATTGCCGATGCCGTTTTTAACCGCGTCGGATACGCCTTCAAACACTAACGGCACCTTAACGCGGATTTTCTTGGTCATATCAATGGCCAGAAAATCCACATGGATTGGCTCCTCGGTTACCGGGTCCACCTGCACTTCGTGAATCAGGACATCAATCCCGCCCTTCGGCGTTTCAATTTTGACTGCGGAAGATTCTCCGGCTTCTCGCCAAACTTTTTTGAAATCAATAGCAGTGACTGAAATGGCAGTAGTGTCTTTGCCGGCGCCGTAAAAAACAGCCGGTATCTCTCCGGATTTCCGCAAAGCGTCTAACTTCGCCTTTTGGTCTCTCGCCTTGGCTTTGATTACTTGCATGCAAATATCATACACAAAAGTTCGGGATTTGCAATCTTTTTAGCTTCGATGCACCGCGGCGTGTTCTTCGGCTAAATGGGAAGCGATATATTCCTTCGTGCCCGCGCCGGCGGCTAGAGGCACTTTTTTGCCGGGATTAAATATATTTTTCGGGTCAAAAATTTCTTTGACTTTTTTAAAAAGACCGACCATCCGAGGTCCGTACATTTTTTCCAGATAGGGCGTGCGGACCAAACCGTCGTTGTGCTCGGCAGTCAGCGACCCCCGATATCTTAATACCAAATCAAAAACTTTTTCTTCCAGTTCCAGAATTATTTTGGCCGTATCGGCGCGCTTAAAGTCCATTAAAGGGATGACGTGAAAATTGCCGTCGCCGGCGTGTCCCGCCAAAGTGTAAATCACCCGGCCGCGATAGCCGTCCAAAATCCCGTTCAGTTCCGGCAGAAATTTCGGCAAAAATTCCGGACGCACGATGATATCGTCAATGAACGGCGCGGTGCGTCGGCCCCGAATATGCTTGCGCAGGAGGGCAAAACTCTCCCGCCGGATGTCCCAGTATTTTTCCGCCTCCGCCGCGTCAGCCGTAATATGGATTTTTAGCTTAAACTTGTCCATCAGCCGCTCCAACTGGCGGCATTTTTCCGCCAAAATTTTTGCATCCTCGCCGGCAAACTCCGCCAGGATGGCCAGCTTCGGAAATCCGCTACCCAGCAACATTTTGAATTCCGGCAGAAAACTTTTCATAAACCGGAACATGCCCCACACTCCTTTGTTTTTCAGAAAGTCAAAAAAGAACCGCACCGCCAGTTTCATGGTTTTGTCGTCGTAGGTCTCCAGCGACTCGGGCACGAGCGTCAAAATCTCCTCCACCACCCGCCCCAACGGAGACAAGTCATTCATAAAAATAACCGCCAGCCGAGAATGTTTGTTCTCCGGAATTAATTTCAAAGTAATTTCCGTGACAATGCCTAAGGTGCCCTGCGAGCCGACTAAGAGTTTATTGAGGTCAAATACCCCTCCTAACCTCCCCTTCGCAGGGGAGGAATCGGAAATCACATTCCAAAGATAATAGCCGGCTGAATTTTTATGCACTTTCGGCTGAGCTTCTTTGATTTCTCCCTCATTCTCCCTGATTAAATTAAAAATATTCCGGTAGACATCTCCTTCCAAACCCGCCTGCGCCATTTTTTTATCAAGTTCCCCGGGAGTTAAGGGCTTGACCACATATTCATTGCCGTCTGCGAAAACTACCTTAGAGGCCAGCACATAATTTTCCGTCTGGCCGTATTTGAGCGTCCGCTCGCCGGCGGAATTGTTGCCAAACATCCCGCCGATGGCGTTCAAACTTTTGGAAGCCGTATAACATGGCAGGATTAAACCTTTGGCTAAAGTGATTTTTTCAAAATCACGGTAGAACATTCCGGGTTCTACGCTAATCTCCCACTCTTTGGTGGTTTTCATCGGCAACGGCCCGCCAATCAGTTTATTCATATAGCGGGTAAAATCCAAAATGATGGATTCCCCGACAGCGCCGCCGGACATATCCGTGCCGGCGCAACGGCAGGTAATTGACAAATCAGCATATCGTTTTTTGTTCTCGCTTACCCATTGCACCAAATTTTGCACATCCGCCGAATCTTTCGGAAAAAGTACCAGTTGCGGCCGGACTTCAAAAATACTCGCGTCCTGCGAATATTTTTTGAGCGCTTCCTCGCTATCCTCCGCGTCCCCTTTGAAAAATTTTAATATTTCCTCTTTCACTTATTTAAGATGATTAAAAAGTTCAAGTCGTTCATACACAACTTTCTCTACAGCTTCTTGCGCGGGCTTGGAAACTTTGTAGGGAATTATTTCGTCTGGATGTTCCGCCAAAGATTTTTTCAAACCTTCTACGAAAGCAACACGGATTTCCGTATTGATATGCACAGTAGAAATTCCATTTTTTATTCCATCGGTAAAATCTTTGTCGGTGAGCCCAGAGCCTCCGTGTAATACTAAAGGCACTCCAGCCAGTTTCCTGATTTCGGCAACCAATTTTGTATCAATATGAGGATTGCCACTTTTGACAATTCCATGAATATTTCCGACTGAAGGAGCCAACATATTAACGCCCGTAAGTTCCACAAATTTTTTCGCCTCTTCTGGATTAGTTTTAATTCCAGCACCTTCGGGTATGGAATCGCGCACAATTGAACCAGAACCAATATAGCCCAACTCTCCTTCCACTAATATGTCTCGGCCAGTGTTTTTGGAAATGCTACGTGCATAGTCCACGCACTCCTTGGTAACTTTTACATTTTCTTCAAAAGTAAGCTTTGCGCCATCTATAATTACACAATCAAAACCAGCATCAATGCATGCCTTAACAGATTCAAAACTTTTGTGGTGGTCTGCATTCAAAAATATTGGATAATTATCTCGCGTGCGAAGTGCACGAATTAGCGCAACTGCTTCCTCCCTTCCCACTGCCCCCTCTTCGCCTTCAGATAAGCCAATCACGATGGGAACATTTAATTTTTTGGCAGCGCTGTAAATAGCATGCAGTCCCTCAAGATTAGATATATTAAAATGGCCTAACGCAACTTTCTTTTCCTCCGCCTCTTTTACGCACTCGCGCAATGTTTTCATATGTTCTGTGAATTTAAAATTGATAATATAGAACTTTTTGCAATTTGAGGATTAGCTGAACCTTTACTTTCTTTTATTACTTGCCCCACCAATGACATTATTGCATTTTCTTTTCCATTTTTATAATCGCTGACTGTTTTTGGATTAGCGATAATAACTTTTTCCGCAATAATTTTTATTTCACTCTCGTCGCTGGTCTGAAGTAAGTTTTTTTCTTTGGCAATTTTTAACGGCGATTCGTCTTTGACTACCAGCATCGCCAGAATATCCTTGGCCGCGCGGGAGGAGATCTTGCCTTCCGACACTAAATTTACAAGTTCGGCAAAATTACCCCCACTTGGCGGTTTAACCGCCAAGTGGGTTTTGGCTAATCCAAGGTAATCGGAAGTAATATAGTTGGATGCAGTTTTTATTTTTTCTTTATTATCTAAAATTTTTACCACATCTTCAAACCACGCGCCCAACGCAACATCATTTATATAACTCTCAATATCCTCATCTTTAATCCAAAAATCTTTGCGATACCTCGCGCGTTTCGCTTCCGGCAATTCCGGCAATTCTTTTTTCATTTTCTCTAAGTTGAAGGCCTCGTGCAGTTTCATTTTCGGCAAATCCGGGTCTGGGAAATAGCGGTAATCGTGGCTGGATTCTTTTTTTCTCTGCGAGAAAGTCGCCTGCTTGCCCTCATCCCAGCCGCGGGTCTCTTGCACTATCTCACTCCCCTTACCCTCGGCAAAAAGTTTTTCCATCCGGTCAATTTCGTATTTAATAGCGCGCTCTACGCTCCGGAAAGAATTTAAATTTTTCACTTCCACTTTTGTGCCAAAAACTTTCGGGTCTTTGGTGATGGAAATATTCGCTTCCACCCGCATCTCTCCTTTTTCCATATTGGCTTCCGACACGTCCAGATACCAAAGAATCAGTTGAAATTCTTTGGCAAACTTGGTGGCTTTTTTTGACGCTTCTTCCGTGCTCTCAAAAGTGTGCGGCTCGGTTACCAGTTCCATCAAGGGAATCCCGGACCTATTGAAATCCACCAAGCTGTAATCACCTGCATGTTTGTTAGTTCCAGTATCTTCTTCCAAATGCACGCGGGTAATATCAAAGTCTGCCAAACGCCCGCCGGAAACTATCGGGTATTTATATTGCGAAATCTGATAACCCTTCGGCAGGTCGGGATAAAAATAATTCTTGCGGTCAAATTCCGTAAAATCCGCGATGTTGCCGTTTATCGCCAGCCCGACTTTTATCACATTCTCTATTGCTTTTTTATTCGGCACCGGCAAAGCGCCCGGGTGCGCCAGGCAAACCGGACAAATATTTACATTCGGCTTTTCCTCATCCGGGTCATTCTTGCAGGCACAGAACATCTTCGTCAGTGTTTTCAACTCCGCATGTATCTCTAGCCCGATGGTGTAAAAATATTTAGTCATTACTCTTTCTAGTTTACAATTTTTTCAGTATGTTTACCAGCTCGTCTCGCAGTTTTTTTACTGAAGTGTCGTCGTAAAGGGTCAGGGTGAAAACCTTATCATTTACCTTTCCAAACTCTTTTACTTTTTTATCTATAACTTTTTTGTCCACCGTGTCGCTTTTGGTCAGAATTAGTATTTCCTGTTTTTTATCCAAGTCCTGCCCATACTTCACCAATTCTTTCCTAATCCCCTTATAACTCCGCAACATATTCTCCTGGTCAAAAGAAATTAAGTGCGCCAGCATTTTGGTCCGCTTGATGTGCCGCAAAAATTTTGTGCCCAAACCTTTGCCCGCGGATGCGCCTTCAATCAGCCCGGGGATGTCGGCAATAATCAAGCCGTAGAAATCGCCCAGATTGGGATCCAGAGTAGTAAAAGCATAATCGGCGACTTTTGCCCCCGCGTTGGTCAGCGCGTTCAAGAGCGAAGTTTTGCCCGCGTTCGGCAGACCGACCAGACCGAGGTCGGCGAAAAGTTCCAGTTCAATTTTAAAATTTCCTTTTTCGCCTGCCTGACCCGGCCGCCATTCTTTGGGTGTGGTGTTAGTGGAACTTTTAAAATGCTCGTTGCCAAAGCCGCCGTGTCCGCCTTTTAAGATTAAAAATTTTTGCCCTGGCTCGGATAATTCCCATCTTTCGTCCGTATCGGAGTTGGTAATCACCGAGCCCACCGGCAATTTTAAAACAAAATCCTCGCCGCTTTTGCCGTGCAGACTTTTACCGCCGCCGTCTTCGCCGCGCCCGGCGCTGAATTCTTTTTTGGCTTTGTATTTGGAGAGAATATGGATATCGCGGACAGCTTCCACATAGAAATCTCCGCCGCGGCCGCCATCGCCGCCGGCCGGCCCGCCCTTGGGAATGAATTTTTCCTGCCGCCAGCGCACTACACCGTCGCCCCCACGCCCGGCTTCCGCATAGATTGTCAGCTCGTCAATAAAAGCCATAAAAAATTAAATGAAAAATCCGAAATTATTCACTCTCCAAGGGGAGTCTTTCTTAAATATCCGGGCAATCCGGAAAATCGAATACCTTCGCCGGTAGTAATTTGGCGCAATAATAATGAAAAGTCGAGAAAAAATTCTCCTAGGTCAGCCAGTTCCCAGTATTCTTCCGGGGATGATTGATGGTTTGCGCCAAAATTAGATTCTGTTATGAGATTGTTGAAATTGCGAACAAATTCAATACCAAAAACATCCACCAATTCTTTTTGAAAGCCGAAATCAATCCGAGCACCGGCGGCAAACATTTTTTTAAAGGCTTCAAAGGAACCAATCCCCTTGCGTCGGGAAAATTCTTCCAGCAGAGCAATCATAAAACAGTCTTCATACACATACTCACTGTCAAAAACCTTATCGGGTCGATCGGCACAATAAAGCATAAACAAGTCCGCCAGAGGTTCACTATAAATCCCTTTAGTAAACTTATGGGTACCGGTTTTTCTCCGACTGGAGTTGGAACGTTTTTCTTTCGGTTTGACAAATTCCCTGTCAAAACCAAACCGATTTTCAACGATGCTTCCATTCATATCTTTTTGCAAAACAAATCTCGTTGCAAAATGCGCCAGCTCATGAAAAAAGACCTCCTGGGTATACTCATCTTCAATACCTCGTCCCGGGGACAACATAATAACCAGAAACTCACGATTATAAGTTATTAAGCCACTCTTTTTGTCTGCCTTGCGTTGCTTAATAAAAGCAATCTGATCTAAAGTTGGTAATAATTCTTCCGCTTCTTCAATACCTAACGCCAGCAATTTCTCGCGCGCGATTTTCAGATAACCTCTTACCTTTTCCTTCTCTAATTCAGTAAGAATTATTTCCCGACCCAATTTTTTCAAACCTTCGTGAGACTGGGTCATTTGCACCAATTCCCCAATTTCGTTCTCCCTTTCTGTTGGATTAACTGAATTGGCAAAAGCCGTTCTGTTTTTGATATTTCTTCTAACTGATTCTAAACCTTTTTCATTCATTCTTATATTCTACCGCGAGTTGGGCTAATCTAATAGCGCCTTCCTTTGTTTTGGCCACGGCGGTAAAAAGCGCCCGGTGACAGAACACCGCATCCGATACTCCGGATATTTTTTGAAGTTCCGTATCGTGGAGTCCAGCCCACGCCACGGGAAAATTTTTGCGATTCTCAAAATTTTTAATATCTTTGCGTATCGCTTTCACCCCCCAAGAATCGTTGGTCTTGCGCGGATATACGGCGAAAAGCGGTTCGGGAAAACTCAATAAGATATACTCAAAGGGATAATTTTTATCCAGCACGATTATTCTCTTGTCCACCGCATTTTTATACGCATCGAGAAGTTTTTCTTCCGCTTCTACCATATCTTGCGCCTGGATTATCTCCCTAGCAAGAACGGTTCTTGCTAGCTCGACACATTTCAAAAATATATCATCAATGTTTTGGTCCGCTTCTTTCCAAGTCGGTAACATCGCGAAAAAAATATTCTGGACATAATACGGCCCGACTGCGTGCGCGCTTTTTACCAAATCAAGTCCGTTATCCCAAGCATCTATCGGCGCGCATAATTTCTTTTCAATTATCTCGGCGGGCTTTGCTCCCCCCGCAATTTCTTGCCCGAATTTTTTCCAAACCAAGCCGAGCGAAGAGTATTCTATGCCCTGCGGCCCCTTGCCCGCGCCGCCAACTTGGTGGTGGTCAAAACGATTTTTCTCTTCGTCATAAACTCCGCCGACATCAAAAACATAGTCGCCGGTTTTGATTATTTCCTCGTCCCGCGTGCGAATTATTTCGAAACTTTCGCCTTTGTGCTCCAAATACATGGACAGCGCCGCCGCCGCGAAAATATCGTCCGCGTGAAAGGAGCCGTTATGCGTGATTAGTTTCTTCATCTTTGGGCAAAAACGATTCAAGAATTTTAATTTCGGCTGCTTCTTTGTCCACCAAGTCTTGCCGCCCGCCCTGCTTGAACATTTCTACTGCCTTGCCGCTCTTCTTGGCCATGCGTTTCAAAACTTGGAACGCCTCTGCGTCCGCAAGCATTTCGTTGGGCTTCCGGCCCTTCGCGACCAGCTCATTTGTAAATGCCGCCAAAATATTGCGGTAAGTGATAAGCGCCGCCTCGTTCTTAGCCAGCATAGATTCTTTGATTTTGGTTTTTATATCTTCGTGAAGCATATAATACGAAATTATACGAACGATAACGAAAAACTACGAAAGTTTCTCTTCTATTTTAATAATTCTTTTTGGCTTTAAAAATTTCTCTCGAAAGTTTACCAATAAACCCAACTTTAATCCAGATTGTTGTAAATAATTTTGAATTTGCCTGTAATTGTCGCTGATCACAAACCTCACGGCTTTTAGTTCGACAATAATCTTATTATCAATTAAAAAATCCGCAATGTTCCCCGTACTACCGATTGAAACTTCACGCCGAAACGCAATTTTACCCTCTTTCAGCTTGTGCTCAAATAAATCCCCGTATTGCTTTTCCCGCGCATATTGGCCAAGTGCTTTACGTACTTCAAAAAGCATACCATTTATTTTGTAAGAAAGCTCGGGGTAAATAACTTTTCTACTGACAGGTCTTGTTCCGATATCACTCATATTTTTTAACCAACTGTTCTAAAAATTTCAAAACGGGAGTTCGCCAATGAGGTTCAAGTTGTGTTCGCACTAGTTTTACCAACGCGCGGTCCTTTTCAGATAGTTTTTTACTCTCCAGTTTATACACTTTCCCTAGAATCTCATAATCTTGATCGCTGGATAAAATATATTTCTTTCTGTCATTAGATTTTACTTTGAAAGTCTTTGTTAGTTTAGACCACCTTTCCTTTAGAATTTGCATGAATTCTTGATCATTTTCGGTCGCTCGGCGAAGCCTGTCCCCGCGTAATCCTTTGCGGTAATAATAATCCTCAATCGCTTGAAGTGATTTTTTAGTTTTGGTAGTTTTTCGTTGTTTTCGCATAATTTTCGTATATTATATCAAATCTGTGTTAAAATAACTAGATGCCTAAACTCGTATTTTTTGACACCGAAACTACCGGCAATACCGAAAAGGATTTTCTGATACAGTTTGCCTATAAAACAGGCGGCCCCGCCAAGGACGGGGCAAGCGAAAGTTTTGTGGGTCTTTACAAACCACCGATTAAAATTCCCCCCGAAGCATCCGCCGTGCATCATATCACCAACAAAATGGTCGTGGACAAACCGACTTTTAAAGAAAGCACCGACCAGCCGATTATCAAAAAACTTTTTGAGGCCGAGGATGTGGTTGTAATTGCCCATAACGCGCCTTTTGACTTGATGATTATGGAAAAAGAGGACATCCGGCCGAAAAAATTCATCTGCACTTTGCGTGTAGCGCGAGAATTGGATAAAGAAGGCAAAATAGAACGATATAATTTGCAATATCTGCGCTACTTCCTGGAGTTGGAAGTGGACGCCACGGCGCATGACGCCTTGGGTGATGTTTTGGTGCTGGAGAAATTATTTGAGAGATTGAAAAAGAAATTAATGGAAACGGAAAAATTAAACGAAGAAGAGGTCATCACAAAAATGATTGAGATTTCTTCGCACCCGTCGCTCATGCGCACCATAAATTTCGGCAAGCACAACGGCAAGAAGTTGGAAGAAGTGCTCGCCACCGACCGCGGCTACCTGGAGTGGCTTCTGGCACAAAAACTAGAGAGCGACCAGATTGAAGAAGATTGGATTTATACCCTGAAACATCATTTGGGAAAATAAACTTTTTTTGATAGAATATTTTTGGAGTAAAATAAAAGGCGCCCCCTGGCGCCGCAAGGAGGCCTCTGATGCTGAGAGGCGTGGAGATTATATACTGTGAAGTGAAGGAGGAAAAGGGGGTGATGGTGTGTTTTTTGCACCGCAAGCTCTCGGATCCTCCGATTGGGGAACTAGAAGTTCCCCAACACCTCGACGGACTCAACGAAGTAAAAGAGTTCGTCGAGCAGATGGCCAGCGACGCAGGGCTGGTCATCGAGGAGGACCCCTATCACGAGGGGGTTTTCCATCTTTTCTACTCGTGATCGCCACCGAGGAAGCCGCCACGCTTCACCGGTGGCTTCTTCTTTTATATTACGCTTTTTTAGAACCTGAAAGCAGTTTGCCTGGTAAACGAGGTTCTATTTCTACTTGTGAAATTTGTGAGTCAATTTGCATATTTCCACCTAAAGTATTTATTTGTTCAATTTTAGGAAAAACTCTTGAGTCCCACGAACTTGCAGCTTCATTAAATTTTTTCGTGGCACTAGAAAGTGATGAGCCAATTCCAACAATGTGTCCCAAGAAAGTTTTAAGGCGCCCACCTAAATCTGTAATTTCTTGAGCTAACCTAGAAGCATTTTCTACTGTCTTTTGTTGCTTCCAGGCATGAGCGATTAAAGAAAGAAGTGGCATAATTGTGGCTGGACTTGCTAACATAACTCTTTTTTCTTGGGCTTCCCTGTATATGCCCATATCTTCTTCAACTACAGCTCGTATAGCTGCCTCGCTTGGAATAAACATAACTACATAGGGTACCCTTTTATCTAAATGTTTTTGGTACTCTTTACTTGCAAGGTCTTTGATGTGCCCTCTTATATTTTCGGTTAATTTTATTATGTGCTCTTTTCTCTTTTCAAAATCTTTTTCCTCAACTGCTTTGAAAAATTCTTCTAAACTTGCTTTACTATCAATTGCCAATTTCATTCCATCAGGAAGAGTTATTATTACATCTGGTCGTAAATTTGCATCTTCTCCCATAATGGTTTCTTGAGTCTGAAAAATAACACCCTCATTTAAATCTGATTGTTCTAGAATTGTCTTTAAAAGTAACTCTCCCCATCTTCCCCTAACGGCACTAGCTGAAGATAGAACACTTTTTAATGAAAGAGTCGCCTCTTGAATTTTTGCTCCTTCGTTTAAAACATTTTTTATACTCTCTCCTAAGGCTCCAAACTGTTCACTTCTTTCTTTTTCAAACTCAATCATTTTTTTATCGACTACTTCCATGGACTTACTTAAGCCCTCAATAATTTTTTCAAAACTTTTTTCTTTGTTTTCTAAATCAGAGTTATAAATACTTCTTGTTTTTTCAAATTCTCCTAAAAAGTCCTTTGAATGGATTCTAATAACATCACCGGCAATAGATTTGAAGCGATTTTCTAATTGTTCTATATCTTTACTTCTTTCTTCGAGTGCTCGTTTTTCTATTTCTATTTCCTTATCTTTTATTACTAATTCTTTATTTTTGACAAACGAAGCAACAAAAAAACCAATAAATCCTCCCCCAAGTAGTGCAATAAGAAAAAATAAATAAGGCATAAATTTACTCTTCTTAGTATATAACTATTCGACCAACTTGAAAAGTCTCAAAAAATTGATAAAGATGTTCTCCGCATCGCCGGCGCTTCGCCGGAGATAAATCTGCTGGAAGTCGAAAGGCCAAAAGTAGAAGAATAGAGATTGGATTAAACAAGAACGGTTCTTGCTTAAACAGAGTCACAGAGCGGGTTCCAAATAATACCAGTCTAATTGATTAGCAACAAATCGCCCTCCCCTCCCAATGGTTATCCAATAATTACCACTAGGTGAAACCTCGGTGGCCAATATTTCAAACTCACCGGCGCCGTATTTCCCCCGATAGTACGGATCGAGAATCCTTACCTTCATTCCCACTTCCGGTTTTGGTTTAAAATTAATTTGTTCTGGCATGCCTTTATTATAAAATATTTTGGGCCGTACTTGTCAAGCACACGAAACGGACTTGCGTGTCAAGATAAAGCGTGCTTATAATATAAGTATGAACGGCGAAGAAGTGGACAATCTGCTTTTCAGAAAAAAACCCGAAGAAATGGACACCGTGAAAGAGCCATACATGCATTTCTGCCTGGAACAATACAAATCCTATCTAAAGATTTTCGACTCTACGAGCAATCGCAGCCAAAAATCCAACGAGTTCTTCCTCGGGCTCAACGCCGCTATCATCGGTATCCTAGGCTACGTCGAAACCAAATCCCTCCCCCATGCAAACATTGTATTTATGTTGGTACCGTTCGTGGGGGTAAGTATCTGCTATTCTTGGTACAGAATAATAAATTCCTACAGCCAGCTTAACCGCGCGAAATTCAAAGTGATTCACCGGATCGAGCAAAGACTGCCGTTCGCGCTCTTTGAGACCGAATGGAATGCACTTGGTCGCGGCCGCGACCCGAAAAAATATTTAGCTTTCTCAAAGATAGAGCGAAGCATCCCGCTCACTTTTATCGCGCTTTATGTACTTATCCTATTGATTACTTTGTTTTAGAAAAATTTGTTTAAGTAAGTACGGTTCTTGTTTATAGTAAAGATAGATAAAGATGTTCTCCGTATCGCCGGCGCTTCGCCGGAGATAAATCTGCTGGAAGTAGAGCGACCCGGAATTGATCCCGATTAGAAATCGCGAGACAAGTGCCTCTATTTCTAACGGGACAGGAGAATAAAAAAGCCCGGCGTGCATGATGCTTACCGGGACGCGTGCGGTCCGATTGGACCGCGTGAGATATAGGCCCGAGGGGGTATTTCATCCGGACCTTTTTGACAGGGATCGGAATATACCCCCTCGGGCTCGGCGCCCCGATTGGCGCCGATTTCAAAAAACAAAGGGACTCGGGGAGAGCGCGCCTCTTTTGGGGGAGGACCCCCAGGAGGCTCGTTTCGGTGGGGGCGCGCCCACCCCCGAGCATCGGTACGTACGTACCGATGCTTGTATTATAACCTATTCAACCTCATTAGTCTATGACGCGATTTGGACCGGTCCAGAGAGCTTCATCCGGGCCAGGTCCGGGTCCTCTTGGAGTCCTTAGTGTTTTTAGAGCGGCTTTATTCTCTTCATGTGCTCTTTTTGCTTCTTCAAATATTCGCGTAAGTTGTTCAGTGTCTAGATGATACGCCTGCGCAATACCGAGAAGCATATCTCTTGGGGGAAACCCGTCTGCGTTTTCCCAATGTCTAAGTTGCATTTCTGTGACCCCGATTTCAGTGGCTAAACCATGTCTATTTTTATTTAATCTCTGTCTCGCCTCTCTCAACGTAAGCCCAAATGTATCGTCCCGTTTCACCTCAATTCTTGCTCGCCCACTACTATCTCTTGGATTTGATTCTGTTGGCATATTTGTAGTATATCATAGTTGTATAAAAAGCAAGTCGTTTTTGATTTTCCGCTCAAAAATGCTATATTTTCCCTACTGGCCTCATCGTCTAACGGTTAGGACGGGAGCTTCTCAAGCTCCAAATCGGGGTC
>CAZPJV010000009.1:17177-20154 GCA_964586975.1 uncultured Candidatus Saccharibacteria bacterium | reverse complement strand
TTTTGATTTTGTTTAACACAAATACGCTAATTACCAAAAGAATCAAAAGGGAAAGAAAACCCGCCTGATAACCGCGCACGCCTTCCCCGAAAGTAATCAGCGCAATACTCCAAACAGCCGGGCCGACAAAAGTCGCGAACCTTTCGGCCACGACATAATAACTATAAGAAGAAGCCACCAAGTGGGGAGGAGCGAGCTCGCCCACTAGTGCCCGGCTTATGCCCCAGATTGGGCCGAAGAGTATGCCCGCGAACAGAAATATGGGAATTAGTATTTTGAAATTTGTAATCAACCCCATGGATAGAATGATAAAGCACCAGACCACTAAAATTATTTTCAGCACTCGCGCGTTCCCATTTTTGTCGGCAATCTTACCGAAGACTGCCGCGCCGACTGCCGCCAGAATCAAAATGCTTGCCGTTAGGATGGATTTTACGGTGTCGGTTACCTTATGCACGACTTCCAAATAAAGAGGAAAGTTGTTGGCGAAAGTCAGCAGAGCATCGCTGAATAAAAAATAAGTAAGGAGAACGAGCGCCAGGGGCCGGTAGCCGAAAACTTCTTTGAATAATGTAATTAAATTCGGTTGAGCGATTACTCTATCACTGGTCGGGAGCTCCTCAGTATTTTCTCGATAGAATATCAACATCGGCAACGCGAACAAGCCGAAGAGAACAGTTGCCGGGAGCAAGGCTTGTGCCCGACCCGGTTCGCCGAACAAAGTTATTCCATTCACGAAAGGCAATACAGCCAAAATCCCAGCGACTTGCCCGATGGAATTAGCGCTCTGCCCGATGCCGGATTTCCATGACCGATCTTTGTCGCTAGATAGGTCATTGAGCATGGGCGTAAAATACAAAAAACACGTCAGGTAGGCATAGTTGGCAAGAGTATAAAATATTGTGGCGGGCAACTCTAAACCTTCCGTAAGCGTAGCGATAATAGCCACCGCTGTATAACTAATAAAGGCCAGAAAAGTCCAGAATCTCAGACCGGCAATTTTTCTCCTGGTGGCGTCTATTTTTTTGCTTACTATCGGCGCGGTGATGATAAAAAGGGCGGAGGATGCCAGAAGCGCCATGTTATACCACCAAGCAGGTTTGCCGTGGTCCACGACTAGCCATTGCGAGAAGTAAAACAAAAACCCCATTAAAACGAAGGAGTTCGCAAAGTCGTATAAGCACCAAAGGAAAAGCTTCTTATTCATTAAGTAATTTTAACATACAACACCAGGATTTTGTCCGCCCGCTCGGGATCGAACCGAGGACCTTCTCCTTAAAAGGGAGCTGCTCTACCAGCTGAGCTACGGGCGGAAATTTTATTTCCCCCGTAGCGAGGCTCCAACAGCTGCCTGCCCCGTATAAAGCTTTGCTTTTGTTCGGGGAGCTACGGGCGGAAATTGCAAGCGCGCATTTTCATGCGCGCCGAAAATTATATAATAAAAATAGCTTAAAATCAATGCTTACCCCTGCTTCTTGAGCCACTCAATCATTTTTTAGACTAATTCCAATTCCTTATTAAATACCTTCGCAATGCGGCTTAAAGTGCCGAGGGAGAAACTATGTGTACCGCTCTCTATTCTAGCTATTACCGATTGGGGCATAGCTGTCCTTAGCGCGACGTCTTTCTGAGTCAAATTTCTTTTTAGCCGGATACTTTTGATTTGGCGGGCCAATCTCAAACGGGCTAGCTCTTCGTTATAAGTACCCTGAAATACCCTAGATTTAGAAGCTTTTTTAAAAACTTCTTTTGTAGTATAAAGTTTTAATATTTTATTTTTCCCAACTTTTATTTTCCTCATATTATTTTTTTGTTATCATTTTATAAATTTTCCAAGCATTGTCTATCTCTCTTCTTGGCGTTTTAGCCGACTTTTTGACCTAGGCATATAATTATATTATTAATCTAGTTTTAGTATAGCAAAATTGCTATATCAATGTCAAGTCCTCTGTTTACCCTTGCTTTTTGAGCCACTCGATCATTTTCCGGTAAGTGGCGGGACCGGTTTCGCCGTCGGCGGTGATGCCTACGGCTTTTTGGAAATTAGTTACGGCGGTTTTCATACCCGGGCCGTAATCATTGTCCACTCGGGTTGAAGTTTTGTTGTAGAGATTCAGGAAGTTCTGCACAGTGCCCACCCGGGTGCCCTGCGAGCCAACTTTCATAAAGACGCTTTGGTCCACTAATTTCTGCAATTCATTTATCAAACTCTGATTTTTGTAAGCCACCGGAGCGGGTGCTGGGGTTTCTTCTACTTCCTCTGCCGGCGCTACCGCTTCCGCCAGCGCGTCTTTTTCCGCCGCAACCGTGCCGAGGTCGCTTTGCAGCCGCGCCACTTCTTTTTCAAGTTCGGCATTTTGCTCCCGCAGAGATTTTATTTCCTGGCGCAAAGAATGCAGGTCGCCGGGTTCCAGGGTCGCAAAGGCCCAATAACCCAAAAGACCGACCAGCGCCAAAACAATAACAGACAGGATGATGAATTTAAGATTGTCTAACATACCGATATTATACCCGGTAGTTAGTCAAGCGACAAGCCCGAGCTATAGTATACTAGATATATGGATAAAGGCGCAGAACTGAAGAAATTAGAGGCGGAAATGGCAGGGGATAAAAGTTTGCCCTTGACAACCAATCTGGTTTTCGGCGAGGGCAGTCCGGACTGCCAGGTCCTTTTTATTGGCGAAGCGCCGGGCCTGAACGAAGACCAAGAAAAGAGGCCCTTCGTGGGCAGGGCGGGTCAGCTTTTACGCAAACACATCCGCCTGCTGGGTTGGAAGGAAGAGGATGTTTACATTACCAATATTGTCAAACGCCGGCCGCCGGAAAACCGCGACCCGTTGCCGGAAGAAATTGAAAGCTACAAACCTTACTTAGCGCGGCAGATAGAAATAATAAGCCCGAAAATAATTGTGCCATTGGGCCGTTTCTCTATGAATTATTTTTTGCCGCTGGCCAAGATTACCCGTGACCAGGGCAA
>CAZPJV010000009.1:15296-17077 GCA_964586975.1 uncultured Candidatus Saccharibacteria bacterium | reverse complement strand
GGATCCGCCTCGGGCGGAAAAGCAACCAGTTATTTCATCCTGCCGATGCTTCATCCCGCGGCGGCCTTGCGGGGCAACGAAATGATGAATACCTTCGTGGAAACTTTTACCAAGCTTCCCAAAGCGCTGGAGAAAATCGCAGCGGGTAATTTTGACGAATTTACCCCGCCATCGGCGGGGCCCGTTCCCGCGATTTCCCAAAAGCAAAAGAAGCCCGAGGATGTGCAGAGCAAACTTTTTTAATCAACATGATGTTATCAATTCTGACGGCCGGACAAAAGTGATAACATCTAAATAAAATGAACAAGGAAATCATAGTAATTTTGCATAATATTCGGAGCGTGCAGAATGTCGGCGCGATGTTTCGAACAGCGGATGCGGCGGGCGTCGGTAAAATTTATTTGACGGGCTACACGCCGGCGCCGCTGGACCGCTTCGGCAGAAAAAGGAAAGATTTTGCCAAGTCGGCGTTGGGCGCGGAGGAGTTTGTGGTTTGGGAACAGAGGAAAAACATTTTGCCGCTACTGGCGAAATTAAAGCGAGAGAAATTTTATATTATTGGGGTAGAGCAAGACAAAAATTCCGTGGACTACAAAACCCTTCGGCTACGCTCAGGGCGAGCTGCCTTCATCTTGGGCGCGGAAGTAGGAGGGATTCCCAAAAATATTCTAAAAAAATGCGACGTGATTGCGGAAATCCCCACGCACGGCAAAAAAGAATCGCTCAATGTTTCCGTCGCTTTCGGCATAGTCATCTTTAGGATTTGTAATTTATAAAGCAATTCCTTACGAGCTATTTCTGACATTTACTACAGTATACTGTAGTACGGTTGTTGATTAAACTTTTCTTAAGCACATAGCCGCAGCGCGGGCAATTTTTGCCGGCCTTGCTGTAAACTTTTAGCTCCCGCGCGTAATTGCCGCGGGTGTTGTCTAGCAAGCGATAGGAAACAACAGACGAGCCGCCGGCTTTAATTGCGCGTTTTATTATGCGCTTGATTGCCACAGATAGAGCTTTAACCTCTATCTGGGTTAGGGAGGCGGCGCTTCGGTCAGGCCGAATTCCGGCTTCAAATAAACTTTCATCCGCGTAGATATTACCCAAGCCAACGACAATTTTTTGAGACATAAGCAAGCTTTTAATTTTTGCTTTTGATTTTTTAATTCCTAATTCGAAATTCGTAATTGTAAATTGCTTGTCCAAGGGTTCTAATCCATACGCGCCGAAATGATTTTCGGCTTCAAATTTTTCGGCACTGGGATAGTAGAGAACATAGCCAAACATACGGGTGTCATTGTAGTAAAGCGCGCCCTTTTCCAATTCAAAAATTATATATGTGTGCTTATTCGGCAGTTCTCGTTCGGACAGTTCAATCGGATGCCCGCCAAGAATAGGTTCTAGGTTCTGGGTTCTATGTTTATATGCGAATTGCCCGGACATTTTTAAATGCGCTAAAATAATTTTGCCGTGAGTTAATTTGAAAATTAAATTTTTTGCGCGGCGCTCTACGGCCAGTATCCGCTCATGAATTAACTCCTGAGCAAACTCATGAGTTTTTTTGCGCGAAGCCTGGCGAACATTACCTTTGCCCGAAACTAGCTTTGGTTTCTTTACGATAACCCTTTTTATCTTCTGGCCGAGGATTGCTTTCTCTAGACCGCTTCTTAAATTTTCCACTTCCGGCAACTCCGGCATAGTTTTATTTTTTTACCTGCCTTTGGCATGGCCGCCTAAAATTTTAAGCGCTTCACGAATTTTTGCGTTGGTGTCAGTATTTGGAG
>CAZPJV010000009.1:0-15196 GCA_964586975.1 uncultured Candidatus Saccharibacteria bacterium | reverse complement strand
GAAATTTTTTTCAGCGCATTACGAGCCTCCGCCTGTGAATAGCCCAGTGATTTCAAAGCTTCCAAAGCATCCAATTCACCCTGTAAAGAACTGCCGTCTTTTTCTTCACCTATTTTGTCGCGCAGTTCTATGACTATCTTTTCCGCCGTCTTGCGGCCGATGCCGGACACCTTAGTGAGATAACCGGTGTCTCCTGTACCGATAGCTTTTCGCAGAGTTTCAATTGAGGCGATTCCCAAAATAGTCAGCGCGGATTTCGGACCGATGCCAGCTACGCCTAAGAGCATTTCAAAAAATTCCAACTCTCGCCTTTCCAAGAATCCGTATAAATCAATAGCGTCTTCGCGCACATGAGTGTGGAGGAACAAAAAAATCTCCCCGCCTGCATCGCTATGCGAAGCATTGCGGGCAGGCTCGCCGGTTCTGGCCGTTTTAGCCAAGGTGTCCGGCGCCGCGTTAACCTTGTAACCCACGCCCGCCGTTTCCACGATTAGAAACTTATCGGTTTTTAAAATAATTTTTCCCCGAAGGCTACCGAGCATAATGTAATCATAGCATAGTTTAACCCCCTAAATCCCCCTTATCAGGGGGACTACAAATTTTCCCTCCTCTGACAAGGGGAGGTCAGGAGGGGTTGTATTTTATTGAATTTTCTGCTAGATTATAGCCATGCCAATTACGAAATCAGCTCAAAAGGCCATTCGGGTTTCTCTGCGCCAGAAGGTTTTCAACGACCAGCGCAAGAAAGCCATGAAAGAAATAATAAAGACAATTGAGAAACTGGCTAAGACCGATAAAATTGGAGCCCAAAAACTTCTGCCTCCCGCGTTTCAAGCGATTGATAAGTCGGCCCAGAGAGGCGTCATCAAAAAGAACAATGCCGCTCGCAAAAAATCCCGCCTGGCGAAACTGGTCAAATAATAAAAGCCCCTACGCGGGGCTTTTATTATTGTTTTACTTTTAATGTTCCACAGTCGTGGTCGTGGTGCGGCGGGGAGATGCTCCCATAGTTCCGACAATCAGATAGCGAATTAACAAGATGAGCAGGAGAATTAGAATCAAGAGCAGGAGCCATTCAAATAGAGTGTCCGGCCAGAAGCCTGCGCCGAAGACAGTGGCGCCGAGCTGCAAGTCCGTCCTTGATTCCAGCTGGACCGGGGCCAGCGGCTCGCACCAAACTTGAGCCGCGACATTGGCGGTTACCGTTTGCGCGATTCCGGCGGGATCAATATAGGACAGAATTGCCGGGAAGTTCAAGTTGGCGCCGATGGGGGCATCATCGCGAACCCGAACTCGAACCGTTATCGTGCCCTGACTATTGGCGCCGAGCGTGCCCAGACTGAAAGTCAGACTGTTGCCTGCGATAGCGGGGTTGTTTGGATTGGAGAACATATAACTTACTTCAAAGGGCAAATCCAACCGCAGAACCAGGCTGCGAACCGAACCCGTGCCGATGTTCTGATAGGTAATCGTGTAATTTATTTCGTCGCCCGGACACGGCTTAGTGTTGTCCAGCGTGGGAATAATCGGCTGGGTGCGGTCTACCGAAGAGGTAACCAGAACCAGAGAAGTCGGAGGCGGAGGAGTCGGGCCGCCGGTGGTCGGCGGACGCACGCTGACCGTGACCGAGTCCGTGTCCGAGCCGACATTATTGGAACAAGTGATGGTGTAAGTTCGACTGGCCGAGAGCGAGCCGGTGTAGAAAGAACCCGGGCCAATGCTTTTCGGTCCGGTCCAGCCGGTAGAGCCGCCGGAAGCTTGACAGGTCGTCGCGCCAACCGTGCTCCAGTAAATAGTCGTGGCGCCATTGTAAGGCAGGCTGGTTTGCCCGGCGTAAAGGATGACCGTCGGCAAGGTTTGCGGAGCAATAACTCCGCCCACATTTATAGTAACCGAATCGGAGTCCGTGCCCTCATCGTTTTCGCAGGTAATTCTGAAAGTTGTATTGTTGAAGAGCGCCCCGGTGTAGAAAGTGCCGGAACGGTTTTGAGAGCCGGACCAGTTGTTGACTCCGCCGGAAGCCCGGCAGGTGTCCGCGTCACTGGAGCTCCAGGTAACGGAACCGGCACTACCGTAATTTACGTTTGAGGGATTGGCGTAAATGGTAACGCTGGGTCGGTCGCCGTTATCATCATCATCGTCATCCGTGCGGAAAGAAAGAATGTTACCGAAGTCTGTGCCCGCGCTGTTTCTCGCGACTGCGCGGAAGTAATAAGTAGTGTCGTCGCGAAGCCCGTCTATGTTTTCATCAAAATCATCTGTGCCGGTGCCGGTAAAAATTTCATCGGTTTCCTCGCCGTCGCCGTCCTCAACTTCGTCGCGGTCGCGGCTCCACTCAAACCACACCCGGGTAGACAGCCCATTGCCATTTACTTCGCCGCGCAGGGTTGCCTCATCGCGGTCAATGCTGGTTGCGCTGCGAGTAGTTACATCCGGGCCTTGTCCTGTGTTGCCTACGAAAATGGTAATTGAATCGGCATCTGAATTACCACTGTTGTTAAAGCAGGTTAGGTTATAAGTTTTGTTAGAGAAAAGAGGTCCGACTGCCTGGCTGTTTCCGGAGGGGCTGACATTTCCTGACCAGTCACCGCTGGCGGTGCAGGTCGTTGCGTTTTGAACTGTCCAGACCAAGGTCGTAGTCTCGCCGGAATTGATATTCGTACGGCTCGCGGTAATATCTACGTTCGGAAGAAGAGTCTGACTCCCGACATTGACCGTCACCGAATCATTAGCCGACTGGCCGGTGGAGCTGAAGCAGGTGAGGACGTAAGTTCGAGAACTGTTCAAGGAGCCGGTGCCTTCGCTACCGCTATTCGCATTCTTGCCGCCGGACCAGCCGTTGCTGGCGCTACAGGAGACCGCGTTGCTTACGCTCCAGCGCAAAGTGGTAGAACCTCCGAAGGGCAGGTTAGTATTATCAGCCGTTAGATTAACCGAGGGAAAATTTTTATATCTGCACGGTAACGGACCGCCGAAATTTATGGCGCTAGGGTCTTGGCAAGTTTGCGGTGGAGGCGGTGGAACCTCGCAGGCCGGAATTGTTTTGGGCGAAGTGCCCAATTGAGTTCTGTTGCCGGTCGTCAAATCCAAAGCGTATGCCCGAATAGTGTGAGAAAAAGTGTCTTTGAACACGCTCGGAGTGGAAATACTGAAACCATGCCAATCGCCGGCCTTCGGATAAATGGCGCCGACATCCTGGCGATTTGTATCGGCCTGAGTCCTCACGGTTCTGTTTCCGTCGGAAAGTTCAACAGTTACCGTGGCATCCGGATTGTCATCATCAAAGGCCCAGCCCTTTATCACCGAGCACGTGGCTTCATCCAAATAGCCTTTGGGCGGAGTGTTGGGGGTAACCGTTCCGCACAAAGCGCCGCCACCGAACTCCGCGTCAAAAAGATAATGGCCCGGTCCGGAACTGCCGTAGTCCGGCGGAGTCAGAGGATAACCCTCTACGAGGTCTAACTGATAGTGGCAACTCGGAACCGCAACGCTGAAATTGACAGTTGCATTAGGCCCGACGGTTTTAGTTGAAGAATTAAAAAGTTTTTGCGAAGAAATCCAGTCCGCGCCGGTGCTGTATTGTTCGTAGGAAGCAAAGCTGACAGTGTAAGTGCAGTTGGAATTATTTCTGATGGTTGCCGTGGCGGGAGAACCGGTTGAAGTTATTCTTCCGGAAAGATTGGCGGTAATGTCGGAACAATCGGTAGGGGAAGTATCGCCGCAGTCTTCAGTTCTGAAAGAAAGAATGTCTCCGTTCCAAGAACCCCTGGAAGCATTCTGGAATCTTCCTCGGTAATAGTAAGTTGTGTTTTCTGAAAGATTAGTGGCTGTCACGCTGAAGGTTTGATAATTGTTATAAGTTTGAGGAGTAGAAGAAAACGTTGTTCCGGAAAGGGAAGAAGAAGTGCCCCACTGTATCCAGGCTGTGGTCGGGGATCCCTGCGGATCTACCCAAGCGCTTAAAACTGCACTATTGCAGGTAATTTCAGACGCTGCGGAAACTGGGGTTGGAACCACAAAAACTCCTGATAGAATAAGGGTTAATATGGTTCCGCCGATATAAAATTTCATAACTTTCCTCATATTCTTATATTATACACCATCACTATTAAAATGTCAATAACATCTAACTTGTTGACACTCTCTAAATATATGAATAGGACATTAGCACAAATTTTCAAAATTCATAGCTTTAGAGGGTGCAGGATATGATAGGGATTGGACCTATTCATATTCTGCGATGTTCAAAGGGTGTTGCCAGCACCCTTTGACGACGACCCGCCTTTAAGGGCGGCGAGTCCGCCGCCGACAATCACCCCGCACGTGATTCTGCGGGGCCAGCTGGCTCCGCAGGTGCGGTAGAGCCAGCTGGGTCGAGGAAGGAAATCCTCCCCCGGGAACCCGCGTGGCCCCCGCGGCCCTTCGGGTCCCTGCGGGCCGACTGCGCCAGTGTCGCCCTTCTCGCCCTTCGGCGGGACGTACGGAATCGTCCACCCTTCCGCCCGAAAGTCGTTTCCGGACGGCACATCCCACGCGAGGCCCGGGCCCACGGCGTACGACTCGGTGTCTGCCTCGAGACGGCAGCGTACATAGGTCAGCCGCTGCTGGCCGGGGCTTCGGAATTCCATCCGGACCACTGCGCCCTTGAGCGCAGTGAACTTCTGGTCGCCCGGGGCAGGCGCCCGGTTGATGTTGACCGGGGCCACGCCCAAACGACAATCCGGGATGTCGTTGGCGAACATGGGGAGGACAGCGAGCAGAGAAACAACGACGAGGGCGAACACGAAATTTTTTTTCACGAAGATCTCCTTACCCCGCCTCCCCCAAAGGGTGAGGGCTTACGAGCAATCTGCGCGTGATATTATAACTTTTTAGAAATTTGTCAATAGCTGGGGCTAAGGTGTTTCAAGAGAATTTTTGCCTTACAAAAATTTGTGGCTACAAATAATTTCTCGCCGTCGCTCAAAATTTTCGCAGCCCGCCCCTCGCGGTTTTGCGTGCTCGCAAAACATCGCTGCGGTCGTCACAAAATTAAAAAACATACAGCAGTGTATGTTTTTTAATTTTGTGACCCCGGCAGGAATCGAACCTGCATCACAACCTCCGCAAGGTCGCATCCTATCCGTTGAACGACGGGGCCAGTGTTCCTAGATTACCAGTTTTTTATTCGTGCGTAAAGATAACCTCACCCCGTCTGCTTTGCATCCACCCCTCTCCTTACGTAAGGAGAGGGGTAAGGGGGTGAGGTTAAAACCCTAGCGCTTCCATTATTTTCTCGGAAGGATGCTCGCGCATTTCCACTTCGGCGATGTTTAGCGCCGTAAAAATAGCGTGGATATCTTCCGCGTTGTCTATGTGGATGGGAATGGAAATGACCGGCATAAAGGCCCGCTCGGAATGGATGAAGAGCATCGGGCGCACGGCAGGCGTTGGAGAAAAATCCGCCTGCACCCAAAAGGCCTTGATGTTGTCATAGGGATAGAGGCGGTTGTGAATCACCAGCCCGCCCGGGTTCAGTTCGTAATTTAGGATTTCGGGTTTTTTTCGAGCGTAAAAGCCGAGTAAAATGCCGGCCAGAATCAGAAGCGCGGCGAAAAAATAGTTTTCAAAAATAATGGCGGCGATGGAGCTCGTTACGATAATGACACCCAACGCCCAGAACCAATCCTTGCTTCTTTCTTTCTCTTCGTATTCCAGCGCGGACCAGGTCAATTTTTCAATCGGCGTTTCGGCCATGCTCTTATTGTAGCATGACTTCATTTTTTCTGATATAGTTGGCGCATGGACCCGGTTGCCCTATTCTGGAAATTTTCTATATTTTTAAAATTGCCAAGAAAAGCTGGGCCGAAGTGAGCGAAGCTTTTTATAGCGTTTATATCTTAAAAAGTTTAAATTGTAGTTGATTGCAAATTATTCCTAGTGCGGAGAGGTGGCTGAGTGGTTGAAGGCACCTGTCTTGAAAACAGGAAACCACGCAAGTGGTTCGCGAGTTCAAATCTCGCCCTCTCCGCCCCGGGCGTAATTTAAAAAAATATATGAAATTTTTAGGCATTGATTACGGGACTAAGCGCATCGGCATCGCAGTTTCGGACGAGCGCGCGGTTTTGGCGTTTCCGAGAGTTATTTTAAAGAATGATAAAAATATTTTTAAAAACATCCGGCAGATTATTGCGGCCGAAAATCCGCAAGCGATAGTGGTGGGAGAATCTCTGAATTTTAAAGGCCGGCCCAATAGGATTGCGGCGGAAATTGAGACTTTCATTTTGGAACTTGAAAAATTTAACTTGCCGACTCACTCGGAAAAAGAATTTCTAACCTCGGTGGAGGCGCGCCGGTATTCGGAAGCGGAAAAAGCGGATGCTTCCGCCGCCGCGCTTATTCTGCAAAGATACTTGGACAGAAAAAATTTGCTATAATATAAGCATGTTAGGCAAAGAGCTCAATGGGTTTTTGTTCCGGTATTTTCCGCCGCCGGCTTTCCTGATGGCGCCGTCCTATGGGCTGGATATCTCCGACCAGTCGCTGAAGTTTGTGCAGCTTGTCCCGACCAGAAACGGAATTAAAGTCGGGCGCTACGGCGAGCGTAAAATTCCACCGGGGATAATCCAATCGGGCAAAATCAAAAATCTGCCGCGACTGCAGGAAATCCTTTTGTCGCTTCGCCAGGAAGGCATCCGCTTCGTGCGGGTATCCCTGCCGGAAGAGCAGGTCTACCTGTTTCCCCTGCGGCTGGAAAAGGCGGGGCTCAAGAATGTGCGGGAAGGCATTGAACTGGCGCTGGAAGAACACGTGCCTATGTCCGCCAAGGAAGCCATTTTTGATTACGACTTAGTGCATGAAGACAGTAAAAGCTTGGAGGTAGAAGTCGCCGCGACCTCTTCCCTTACCATTGAAAACTACATATCCGTTTTTCGCAACTGTTTCATTTCCGTGCAGTCTTTGGAGCTGGAAGCCCAGGCGATTGCGCGGGCGGTGGTGAAAAAGGGCGACCCGGGCACCTACCTTATCGTGGATTTCGGGCAAACCCGCACCGGCATTTTTATCATGTCCCGGGGCGTGGTGGTGTTTACTTCCACTCTGGATATCGGCGGCCAATCGCTTAACGCCGCGATTGAGAAAAGTTTCGGGGTCAGTCCCGCGGAGGCGGAGAAAATGAAAATGGAATACGGCCTACGGCGCAACGCGCCGAACAAGGAAGTTTTCCCCGTACTGCTCAACAGCGTTTCGGTCCTGCGGGACGAGATAGTCAAGCATTTCCTGTATTGGAATACGCACAAAGACGAGGAAGGCAAAGAACACGAGCCCGTTAAAAAAATAATTTTCTGCGGCGGGGACTCCAATCTAATCGGGCTTGCGGACTACATCTCCCAGAGCATGAAACTGCCGGTGGAAATGGCAAACGTCTGGGTGAATATCTCGGAAACCAATAAATATATTCCGGAAATAAGCCTGAGGGAGTCGCTCGGTTTCGCCGCCGCCTTGGGGTTGGCTTTGGGGGACTTTGATTACGACTAAACAATGATAAATTTAATACCCAACCACGAGAAGAAGAAGAAGGTCAAAGATTTTTATTTCCGGCTCACGGTGGTGTTTTTGGCCACGCTCGGCATATGCGCGACGGCGGGCGTTGTTTCCATCCTGCCGGCCTACTTTCTGTCGGCAATTGAAAAGAAGATAGCCAACGCCGAGCTCAACGTGCAGAAAAACGAGCCAGCTACCGCCCTGGACCAGAATCTGTCTGCAGTCGTGGAGGACTTGAACAAGAAATTTACCATCGTGGCAACAACGGTGCCGGAGCGATTTTTAGTTTCCCAGGCAGTAATCCGCGAGATTGCGCTTCGGAGGATGCCGGACATTAAAATACGCCGTATCGTTTACGAAAAAGATGCGTCCGGGGGTTCTCTTATCCGGGTGTCCGGCTTAGCGCCTTCGCGAGAGCGGTTGCTCCTTTTCCGGCAGAAACTTGAGGCAACGGCAATTTGGGAGGTAGTGGACTTGCCGATTTCAAACTTTATCAAGGGGGCCGACATTGAGTTTAATTTAAGCCTAACTTCCTCATAATAATATGCAGGGCAACTCCAAAAGTTTCAAAAAATTCAAAAAAACTCCCTTCTTCCTGTCCAGCCTGCTTTTAGCGTTGTCGGGGGCGGCGCTTTTCTTCCTTTATCAAACAATAGACGAGAACAAAAAACTTGCCGCAGAGGCGCGCGCCGCATGGCAAAAAGAAGAAGCCCGACGCCAGGAGATAAAGTCGCTGGAGATATTCCTTCAAGACGTGGAAGCGGAGCGGACAGAACTCGACGCGCACTTCGCCCGCAGTTCCAATATCGTGCCCTTTCTGGATTCTATTGAAGAACTGGCCCGGCGGGTAGGCGCCGAGCCGGAGGTGGTTTCCGTGGACCCGACCCCCGGCGGTCAGGGACTCGGGGTTGTGGTGCGAGCGACCGGCGCCTTCGGGTCGCTCTACAAATTTTTGGAGCTTCTGGAGAATTCCCCGTATGAACTTGAGTTTACGATGGTTGACATCGGAAAAATCAGCGGAGCGCCGGCGTACGGGAACTGGGAAGCTTTTTTGCGAATGAATCTTTTGAGCTTTTTGCCCTAGATTTGGAGCTATGGAAATAAAAATATTTAAAAAGAAAAAAAGTTTTAGAAAGGGCGGATTTCACACGAACCCGAACCTCGGCTGGCAGATTATTGTAATTATGGCATTTGGAATCGTGGCGGTGTTTTTCTCCTTCGGCTTTTATTTATTCCTCCAAGGGGGCGAAGAATTTGAAGTCCCATCACCGAGCAATTTGGCGGGAGAACAAATAATAAACCGGGGAAGACTCGGGCAAGCCCTGGAATATTTTGCCGAAAAGAAAGCAAAGTCTACGGCAATCCTAGATGCTCCCGCGAAGGTCGTTGACCCTTCGCTCTAAAAATGATAGCTTGTAAGATAATTGCGCGGTTAGCTCAGTTGGTTAGAGCGCCTCTCTTACAAAGAGGAGGCCGGGGGTTCGAGACCCTCACCGCGCACCCTGCTCCCGTAGTTCAATGGATAGAACAGGGCTCTTCTAAGGCCTAGATGGGGGTCCGATTCCCTCCGGGAGCGCCGATGAAAATAAAAATTTTATACGACGACAAGGATATACTTGCGATAGACAAACCGTCGGGGATTTTGGTTGATTCCATCGCCGAAGCTTATCCGGATTTTATTCTCGCGCACCGGCTGGATAAAGAAACTTCCGGAGTTTTGCTTTTGGCGAAAAATGAAAAGGCGCGCGAATTTTTGAAGAAGCAATTCTCCGCCCGAACTATTAAAAAAATTTATATCGCGATTGTAAATGGTTCGGTAAAAAATGACCGGGGCGTAATCAACAAGCCCATTGGCCGGAGCCCCAGAGATTTCCGGCGGCATTCCGCCGGCCGGGGCGCGCGGGGGGAGATGCGCGCAGCGGAAACTTTTTACAAAGTTTTAAAAAGAATTCATTACCCCACCCAGCCCTCCCCAAAGGGGAGGGCGAAGATGTTGCTCCCCTCTCCTTTGGAGAGGGGCAGGGGTGAGGTGTCTTTTACTATTCTAGAAATTCGCCCCAAAACCGGCCGGACGCACCAGATTCGGGTGCACATGAAATACTTAAATCACCCCATTGTCGGGGACGAGTTATATAATCCGAAGGGATTACCCCTACCCACCCTCCCCCTACATAGGGGGAAGAAAGGAGGAGGGGGTAGAATGATGTTGCACGCTAAATCCATAGAATTTCAGAATCTCAAAGGCGAAAGTGTTAAAATAGAATCACCTCTACCGAAAGAGTTTGCTAAGTTAATTTAAAGGCAAACCACTTTAGCAATAAGCAGCGGTCGCACACTAATGCTAAATTTGCTTTTCGAGGCAGTAGGTACATAATTAAAGTATGGAATCTGAAACTAAATCTTGTCAGAATTGCAAAAAAGACTTCACGATTGAGCCGGAAGATTTTAATTTTTATGAAAAAATTTCCGTTCCACCGCCGACCTGGTGCCCGGAGTGTAGATTAGTACGACGTTGGGGATTCACAAATACTTGGAATTTATATTGGAGCAAATGTGACAGATGCGGCATAAAAACATTGTCGATGCGCCCTGAAGGCCAAGCCAAAATCTACTGCCAGCCGTGTTGGTGGGGTGATTCTTGGGACGGCACGGAATACGCAATGGATTACAATCCCGAGCGCCCCTTTTTTGAACAGCTACAAGAATTAATAAACCGAGTTCCTTACCCAGCTTTACAAAGCTCGTATACTACTCTTAAGAATTCTGAATATTGCAATCATTTGGGCAATTGCAAAAACTGCTATCTGATATTTTGGGCCGACTATTGTGAGTCGGCATATTACTCCTCTATCTTAAATGGATTAAGATTTAGCTTAGACTGCATAAGGGGTTGGGATTCGGAACTCTGCTACGAGTCTATTGGTTTTCTTAAAAACTACCGAACATTTTTTACAGATGAATCAACTAATTGCATAGATGTGTGGTTCTCCCGAAACTGTGACGGGTGCACTAATTGCATTGGTTGTGTAAATTTACGAAACGCATCTAACTATATTTTTAATAAAAAATATTCCAAGGAGGAATATGAAGAAAAAGTTAAGGAGATGAGACTAGATACATGGTCAGGGGTACGGGCCTTAGAAAAGAAAGCGCATGAATTTTGGTTATCGCAACCCCATCGCGAGTATCATGGACATACACTAAATAAAGATGTTTCTGGCGAATATATCTATAACTCCCGAAATTCTCACGAGGGATATATCGTTAATTGGGCGGACAATTGCAAATGGTGTCAACTTATCACCGTAGAATCTTCTAAAGACTGCTGGGATTATTCCGGATGGGGCCAAGGCGCGTCACAACTTTACGAATGTCAAAATGTTGGAGAGGGAGCGGATTCGGTATATTTTTCAGCCAACTGTTTCCCGGATGTTTTTGGCTTGACCTATTGCGACTATGCTATTGGCGGCAAAAATAATTTTGGGTGTATAAGCTTAAAAAGAAAAAAGTATTGCATTTTAAACAGGCAGTATTCCAAGGAAGAATATGAAAAGCTAAAGGCGCAAATTATAGAAGACATGAAAAAGAATCCGTACATAGATAAACTTGGCAGAAAATTTTTTTATGGAGAATTTTTCCCGCCCGAGATGAGTCAATTTCCTTACAATAAGTCTAATGCGATGCGATTTTTACCAAAAACCAAAGAAGCAGCTCTGGCTATGGGTTATTCTTGGGATGATACGGAAAATCCTTCACCACCAGCTACAATGCAAGCAAATGATTTGCCTGAAACCATCAAAGAAACAACGGATAAGATTTTAGAAGAAGTAATAGAATGCACAAATTGCAAGCGTTCTTACCGCATTACCCAGGGAGAACTTGGTTTAATGCGCAAACTGGGGTTGCCCTTGCCTCACGAATGTCCGAAATGTCGGGAGAACAAAAGATTCGCGCGGATGACTAAACCAGGCATGCATCACCGCAATTGCGACAAATGCGAAGCGCCGATTTATACTCCTTACGCGCCGGATGATCCGAGGATAGTTTATTGCGTTTCCTGTTATCAACAAGAGTTTTTATAAAATGCTACCTGCCCGCAATGCTTCGCATAGCGATGCAGGCGGGTCAGGCGGAGTTTGCCTAAAAAAAACCTTTATGCTAAAGTCTTTTGGCTACCTGTCCCGTTAGAAAATCAGCGGACTTGTAGAAAGTAATAGCTTTAATATTTTAATTTTTTAATGGGATGGCAGGAAATAAGATAAACAAAATTAAATTCAGTCCGGTGGATATTGAGGCGCGGCAGAAGTTGGATTTTCGGGCGGGGGACACGGTGGCTGTTTCGTCTAAAATCGCCGAAGAAAAAATTTCTACCAAGGCCAATAAAAAAAGCGAGAAGACTGTAAAATATCGCCTTCAGATTTTTGAGGGCATAGTGCTGGCGCGCAAGCACGGCACCGAAGCCGGCGCCACTTTTACGGTGCGCAAAGTGGCCTCTGGCGTGGGCGTGGAAAGAATTTTTCCGCTGTATTCTCCGTTGATAGAAAAAATTGAAATAACCAAAAAGGCGCGCGCCCGCCGCTCCAAGCTTTATTACATCCGTGACAAAGCGGTGAAAGACGTGCGGAACAAAATGCGCTCGGTGACGGTGGAAGAATCTGCAGACGAAGTTGTCGCAGAAGTTCCCGCTGCACCTGCCCGCAATGCTACTGCATAGCTGTTGCAGGCGGGGAATAAATTTTTTGCTATAATCTAATTATGCGCGGGTGTTGTAACGGTAGCCAAGCTGCCTTGAGGTGGCAGTGCCCGTAAGGGCGTGGGAGTTCAAATCTCCCCCCGCGCACAAATTATTTTAAAGCAAATTTTTCATGCCAATCATCAAAGAACCCTGGGCCCTATCCGCGGCGGACGCGCTGAATCAGCTTTATACTTCGGAGAGAGGCATTACCGAACAAGAGGCTGCTGCCCGACTGGTTAAATATGGCCGGAATGTTTTTAAAAGCAAGGGCAAGACCAACCCCGTTTTTTTGTTTTTGAAACAATTTTTGAGCCCGCTCATTTTTCTCTTGCTCGCCGCGGCGGTGCTCACCTCTATATTTTTGCATGAGGGTCCGGATACAGCCGTTATCCTGTTTGCCGTGTTTTTGAACGTGGCTCTCGGTTTTTATCACGAATACAGCGCGGAGAATACCCTGGAGAAACTTAAAACTTACATCAAAGACCGGGCGCGGGTCATTCGGGACGGGCTGGAGCAGGAGATAGATTCCGAGCTGGTGGTGCCCGGCGACATTTTGAAACTGGCTTACGGCGCCCGCATTCCCGCGGACGCGCGCATTATCTCGGTCAATAATTTTCGGGTGGACGAGGCGATACTTACCGGCGAAGCGATGCCGGTGGAAAAAACAGAGCAGGCAGTGAAGGTCAGCGCTCTGGTAGCCGACCGGAAAAATATCGCTCACGCCGGCACCCTGGTGGTCCAGGGTTACGCCCTGGCCTTGGTCTATGCCACCGGCAACGCGACGGAAATCGGCCGGATTGCCGGCATCGTTTCGCACACCAGCAAGGCCAAAACGCCGTTGCAAAAAGGAGTTAATCATCTGGCGTGGCTAATTTTTGGCGGAGTGGTGGTTTTGGTCCTCGGAATTTTGGCTCTGGGGATTATGCGCGGCGGCTCTTTGGTGGAAATGATGCTTCTTTCTTCGGCGGTCGCGGTCGGCGCGGTGCCGGAGTCTCTGCCCATCGCCTTGACGGTAATTCTGGCCATCGGCTCGCTCCGCATCGCCCAAAATCGGGGCGTGGTTCGGAAACTCAACGCCGCGGAGACCCTGGGCTCCACCACGATTATCATGACCGACAAAACGGGAACGCTTACCCTCGCCGATATGCGGCTGGTGGGCATCTGGAGCGCGGCGCATATTTTAAAAAACGGAGAATCGCCCAAAGGCGCGGACGGATTTACCGCGGAGCAGAAATCGCTGCTGGAGCTGGCGCTTTACAACGTGGATGTGTCGGTGGAAAATCCGAAAGAGGACAAGGCCCGCTGGACTTTCCGCGGCCGGCCGTTTGAAGTCAACTTGGTCAAAGCCGCCCGGTTGCACGGTGTGCCGCTTCATTTTTTATCCGCCTCCATTTCGCACTTGGTTCTGCCGTTCAATTCCACCAACAAATTTTCCGTGGCTCTGAAAGACCCGGACTATATTTTGATGGGCGCGCCGGACATTCTGCTGAAAAAGTCAACTCTATCCAAGGCAGAATATCTGAAGGTGGAAGAGTGGATTGAGCGCGAGAGCCGAGAGGGCAAGCGCATCGTCGGCCTGGCAAAGATGGCCAAGCAACCTTCCCAAAAAGAATTTTCCGTCAGCGAAATAAAGGCGGTGGAATTTTTCGGTTTGTTCACCTTCTTTGACCCGATTCGGCCTGAAGTGCCCCGAGCGCTGGAAAATATCAAAGCGCACGGCATCAAACTGGCACTGGTGACCGGCGATTTGGTGGGCACGGCGCTTTCGGTGGCCAAAGACCTGAATTGGCAGGTGGCCGAGTCGGAAGTGCTTTCCGGCAATGACATCCGGACTCTGGCGGACGAAGAATTGATTAAAATAATTCCGAAAATTAAAATTTTCGCGCGGGTGACGCCGGAAGACAAGCTGCGCATCGGCCGGCTGTATCAGCAGTTGGGCGAGGTGGTGGCCATGACCGGCGACGGGGTCAATGACGCGCCCGCTCTCAAGGCGATGGACATTGGCGTTTCGCTCGGCACCGCCAGTGACGTCGCCAAAAGCGCCGCCGACCTGGTGCTTTTGGACGACAATTTTGAAACCATCAGCTTGGCCATTGATGAAGGCCGAAAAATTTTGGGCAACATCCGCAAAGCCTTCGCCTATCTGATGTCCAACGCCCTGGACGAAGTCTTTGTGGTGGGGGGCAGTTTGCTTTTCGCCCTCCCCCTGCCCTTGACCGCCCTCCAAATCATCTGGGTCAACCTGTTGACCGGGTCGCTGCCCGCCCTGTCTTTCGCTTTTGACCAGGATATTGACCGTGAAAAACCCCGCGGCAAGGACCTGACGCTGATTTTCACCAAGGAAGTGAAAATCATAACTCTGGGCATCGGCCTTCTGAGCTCCACTCTGCTCTTCCTGCTTTATTACGGCCTGCTTCGCTTGGGGATGTCCTTGGAAGTGGCGCGTTCCATATTCTTCGTTTGTTTTTCTTCTTATATTCTGGCTATCGCTTTTTCTTTCCGCAGTCTGCGCCGCCCGCTTTTTTCCTACGATATTTTTTCCAACCAGAAATTAAACTGGAGCGTCCTGTTGGCGGTGATTATTTTGGTCTTGACCATGACTCTGCCTTTTATGCGCCGGATATTTTTACTGGCGCCCCTGCCGCTTTACGCTCTGCCGATTATCCTCGGCTGGATTATTCTGAACGTTCTCTTAGTGGAAGGCGCGAAATATCTTATGCGCCGGAAGCCAGCTTAATGGCTCGACGCGCTCACCATAAATTGGCAAGCGGGTGTTTTTCTGCTAGATTAGAGAATATATGGTGCCCGTAGTTTAGTGGTAAAACTTCGGCTTGTGGAGCCGATATCGAGAGTTCAATTCTCTCCGGGCACCCACGTCAAACGTGGGCTTGAGGCCCCGAAAGCCCCGTGCAGACGTGCCTCGTCTGACGAGGCCTGCGC